>MELE01000211.1:18303-27759 GCA_001768615.1 Acidobacteria bacterium RIFCSPLOWO2_12_FULL_67_14b
TCTTCATCACCTCGAGGTTGAGCGTGGGCACGTCGGCGGCCGTCAGCGCGGCCGCACTGTAGTGGTTCGACGAGTTGACCTGCTCGACCTTCTCCCCGAACACCGCGCGCGGGTTCTGGTCGCGGTTCTGGAGCGATCCGGCCAGGCGCCGTTTCAGCAGGTCGAGCACCTCCGGCGTCATGTTCGGCTGCGTCTGCGCGAGGTAGTTCAACTGCAGCGCCGTCTCGAGGTCCTTCGGCGTGCTCGACCCGTTGATGCCCTGCGTGTACTCGCCAATCGACGGCGAGGCCTGCGCGATCTTGCCGGCGAGCATCTTGCTCAGGTCGACGGGGCTCAACCCGGCCATGCCGCCCACGCCGACCATGGCGGTGGCGAGCGACGCGCTCTTGAAGTCGGCGGGGGCGGCCAGCGACACGCCGCCCGGCGCGTAGGCGCTGAACAGGATCTGATCGTTCTTGAAGTCGGTGGGCTTGAGCCAGACCTCGACGCCGTTGGACAGCGTCAGCACCGTCGCGCCGACCTCGGGCACGGTGCGGCTCGAGGCGATCTTGCCGGCCGGCGGGGCCTTCTCCACCAGCGCCCGGCCCATCGTCGGATCGGACCAGCGCTCGACAGGCGCGGAGCCGGCGCGGGCGATGGCGCTCCGGAGGGTGCTCTCGCTGGGGGGCGGCGTGTCCTTCTTGTCCGGCGCCACGGCCAGGACCACGCGGTTCTCGTCGGTGATCAGGCTCTTCGCGAGCGCCGAGACCTCCTCGGCAGTCACCGAGGGCACGTACGTCGACGCCACCTTGTACTCGAACTCGATGCCGGGGATCGGTTCCTGTTCGAGAAAGTGCCGCACGTATTCGTTCGCGTAGCCGGGGCTCTCGGCGGTCGCGCGCTCCTTGTAGGCGCGCTCGTAGAAGGCGATCAGCGCCGCCTTGGCGCGATTGAGCTCCTCGTTGCTGAAGCCGTACTGCTGCATCCGGCGCGCTTCTGTCATCAGGGCGCCGAGGCCTTCCGTGATCTGCCCTTCCGGCACGGCGGCCTCGATTTCGAAGAGCTCGAGCGTGCGGCCGAGCGAGCTGCCGCCCGCCTGCGCGCCGAGAAACGGCGCGTTGGGACGCCGGGCGATCTCGCGGAGACGCAGGTTGAGCATCTGCGACACCAGCTGCTTCACCAGCGACTTGCGATAGCCGCCGACGGTGAGGTCGTGCTCGACCGTGCCCTTGAACGCCATCGACACGGACCAGCCCTGCGCTTCGGGATCGGTGGACATGCTGATCAGCGTGTCCTTGTGGGCGGGCACCGTCTGATCCACCGACGAGAGTGCGCCCTTGGCGGCAGCAATCACGCCGAAGCGCTGCTGCACCAGCTTCTCGGCCTCGGCCACGGGCAGGTCGCCCACCACCACCACCGCCATCTGATCCGGGCGGTACCACTTCTGGTAATAGGCCACGAGCTGCTCGCGCGGCGCGGTCTTGAGCACCTCGGGCAGGCCAATCGGCAGCCGATCGGCGTAGCGCGATCCCTGCATCAGCACGGGCAGCTGCTTGTCGGTGAGGCGCGAACCGGCGCCGAGGCGTCCGCGCCATTCCTCCAGCACGACGCCGCGCTCCTTTTCGATCTCGGCCGGCAGCAACGACAGGCCCGCGGCAAAGTCGTGGAGCACGAGCATGCCCTTGTCGACGTACCCCGGCCGGTCGGTCGGAATGTCGAGCATGTAGATGGTCTCGTCGAACGACGTGGAGGCGTTCACGTGCGGGCCGAACCGCGCGCCGATGGTCTCGAGGAACGACACCAGCTCGCCGGGCTTGAAGTTCTGGGTGCCGTTGAACGCCATGTGCTCGATGAAGTGCGCCAGCCCGCGCTGGTCGGGGTCCTCCTGGATCGAGCCGGTGTTCACGGCCAGGCGCATCGACACGCGCTTCTCGGGCCGCTGGTTCTCGCGGATGAAATAGCGGATGCCGTTGGCCAACCGGCCGGCGCGCACGGCCGGATCAACCGGCAGCGGCCGATCGAGCGCCAACTCGGGCGGCGGCGCGGCCGGCGCCTGCGGCGACCCGGCCCAGGCACGAGGCATGGCCACCCATGCCGCGACGACGAACAGTCCCGCCACCACCACCGATCTCACACGACCCATGCTGCCTCCACTGAACGGTGCGCGTTCTTCGCTATTCTAGTGTCCATGCGCGTAAAGATTAAACGTCTGCACGATGAGATTGACCTGCCCGCTCCCGCGACCGGCGGCGCCGCAGGGTTCGACCTGGCGTCGGCGGTCGACCTGGAGATCCCGCCGCGAAGCATCCGGCTGGTCGGGACGGGATTGGTGATCGCCGTGCCCGAAGGACATTTTTTGGGGATCTTCGCGCGGAGCAGCACGCCGCTCAGGCGCGGCCTGATGGTGGCCAACGGCGTCGGCGTGATCGATGCCGACTACTGCGGCCCGGCCGACGAGATCAAGATCCAGATGCTGAACATCACGGATGCGCCGGTGCAGGTGGCTCGCGGCGACCGCCTGGCGCAAGGCATCGTGCTCCCCTGCCCTCGTGTGGAGTGGGAGGAAGTGGCGGACATCGCGGCGCCGACGCGAGGGGGCTTCGGCAGTACGGGACACTGACGTGCGAAAGATTCTGCACATCGACATGGACGCGTTCTACGCGTCGGTCGAGCAGCGTGACAACCCGGCGCTGCGCGGCAAGCCCGTGGCCGTGGGCGGCGATCCGACGACGCGGGGCGTGGTGGCGGCGGCGAGCTACGAGGCGCGCACCTTCGGCGTGCGCTCCGCCATTCCCATGTCGCGCGCGGTCCGGCTGTGCCCATCCCTGATCATCGTCCGGCCCGACTTCCAGAAGTACCGCGCCGTGTCGCAGCAGGTCTTCGCGATCTTCCGCGAGGTGACGCCGCTGGTGGAACCGCTGTCGCTGGACGAGGCGTACCTGGATGTGACCGAGAACGCGTGGCAGGAGCCGCTGGGCGTGACCGTGGCGCGGCGGCTCAAGGCGGCGATCAAGGAGGCGACGGCGCTGACGGCGTCCGCGGGCGTGGCGCCGAACAAGTTCCTGGCCAAGATCGCGTCGGGATGGAAGAAGCCGGACGGGCTCACGGTGGTGGCGCCCGAGCGCGTCGAGACGTTCCTGCAGGGACTGCCGGTGGATGCCCTCTGGGGGGTCGGGCCGGTGACGGCCGCGAAGCTGCGCGAGCACGGCATCGACAAGCTGACCGACGTTCGCGCCAAGCCGATCGCCGACCTCGAGGCGATCGTCGGCAGCCTGGCGCCCTGGCTCGTGGACCTCGCGCACGGGCGCGACGACCGCGCCGTCGAGCCCAACCTGGCCGCGAAGTCGGCGGGATCGGAGCGGACTTACGCCAGCGACCTGTCGGCGACGCCGGAGATCCGCCAGGAGATCGACAAGATGGCGCGCGAGGTGGCCGCGTGGCTCGAGCGCAGGTCCATCCGCGCGCGCACGGTCACGATCAAGGTGCGCTACTCGGACTTCACCACCGTGACGAGAAGCCAGAGCGCGCCGGAGGCCACGAGTGACGCCGAGGCCATCGCCGCTCGGGCGATGGCGTTGTTGTCGAAGACCGACGCCGGCACGAGGCCGGTCAGGCTGCTCGGCGTGAGCGTGCACAACTTTGACGGCGACGCCGATGACGCCGACAACGAGAGCGCGGACCTGCGGCTGCCTTTCAATTGACGCCGATGACGCAGATTTCAGACCAACCCGCCTGCCTACCTTCGGACGACCGTCACCTTCCTGAGCTCGACGCGCTCGACCGGCGTCTCGCCGTTGACGGCCACCGCCTCGATCTTCTCGACGACGTCGATCCCGCTTTCGACCTTCCCGAACGCCGAGTACTTGCCGTCCAGCGCCTCGGCCTTCGCCGTCACGATGAAGAACGACGCGCTGGCCGAATCGGGATCCGCCAGCCTCGCCATCGACAGCGTGCCCTTCTCGTGCACCTGGTCGTTGAACTCGGCCTTCATTTGCCGCACATATTTCTGCTGCGTCTCGCCGAGCGGCGTGGTCCGCGTCGGCAAGTGGCCCGACTGGATCACGAAGCCCTTGACGACGCGGTGGAAGCTCATGCCGTCGTAGACGCCGGCCTGCGCCAGCCGCAGGAAGTTGCGCACGTGCATCGGCGCCTGGTCGGGTGTGAACGACAGCGTGATGTCGCCGAACGACGTGTCGAGCACGGCCCGATACCGCGCCAGCTCCTCGACCGGTTCGGTCGAGAACGGCTCGGGCGTTGCCGCCGGCTTGTCCCGGATGGTCACCGTGTTGACCACGATGCGATCGATGGCGAGGCCCGTGTCATCGACGGCCGCTTCCGAGACCGTCTGCGCCGCCAGGATGCCTTCAGCCACGCGCGCGAACACGGTGTACTTGCCGTCGAGCGCGGGCTGATCGGATATCGAGATGAAGAACTGGGTGCCGGCGCTGTCGGCCTTGCCGGGTATCTGCGTGGCCGAGACGGCGCCGCGCGTGTGCTTCTCCGCGGTGATCTCGGGTGTGAGCAGGTTGAGCCCGCCGGTGCCATAACGGGCGCGGGCCGCCGGATCCTTGGTGACCGGATCGCCGCCCTGGATGATGCCGTGCTTCACCATCCGGAAGAACGTGGTGCCGTCGTAGCCGCCCGACTCGGCGGTCTTGATGAAGAGCGCGACGTGGTTCGGCGCGCGATCGACAAGCAGGTCCAGCACGATGGTGCCCGCCGTGGTGTCGAGCACGGCTTGCCTGGGTGCGGATTGCGCCGCGGCAGTGACGACTGCGAGCGCCACCGGGATGAAGAACCTCATCTGAACCTCCGTGAGGAACCTCCGTGAGGAACCTCCGTGGGGAACCTCCGTGGGAACCTCCGTGGGGAACCCTCGTGGGGAACCATTCTACCCGTCCCACCACTCACGGCAGCGATCTGCGGACCAGGACGAACCCTGCGAAGGTCGGCCCGTCTAACCTCCCGAGCGTGATCGTCTTGTAAGCAGCTTGTCCGCCGAAGCGCATCAGCGCGAAGGCGGGGCCAGGGGGAACGGTGATGGGCAGGAGACCGCCATGCGTACTCTGCTCACGATCGTTCTCTGTGCGTTCGTCGCCAGTACGAACGCGGCCGCGGCCGTCCCCGACGGTGGGCCGCGCATCCGTCCGCAGGACGATCGCTCGCGGTCCCTGCTGGCGGCGGGCGCCGCTCGCTCGTCCACCGTCCGCGAGTTGATCGATCGCGTCGAAGACAGCAACGTGATCGTCTACGTCGGCGTGAGCCCGCTGCTGAAGTCGACGCTGGCCGGGCGCGTCACGTGGATGACGCAGGCCGGCGACTACCGCTACCTCCGCATCACGGTCAGCACCGACCTCACCTTCGACCAGGCCATCGCATCGCTCGCGCACGAACTGCAGCATGTCGTCGAAGTGATCGACGATCCGGGCGTGGTCGACGAGCGGACGCTGGTCGCGCTCTACAAGCGCATCGGCCACCCGAGCCGCGCGGCGGCGAGCGCGGCGTGGGAGACGGTGGCGGCCCAGGAAGCCGGCACGCGGGCCCGCCGAGAGCTGTCGGCCGCCCTGAAAGTTACAGACGGTGACGAAATGTGACGCCTGTGTCCCTTCCTGTTATGCTGTGTCAGGCAAGCGGGCTCTCCGCGACAATCCGCTTGGCTTGCCCGACCAAGCATGTACGAGGAGTACTACGGCTTCGTTCAGCCGCCGTTTAGCCTGACGCCGGATCCCCGGTTCCTGTACCGCAGCGAATCGCACGATGTCGCGCTGCAACAGGTCTGGCAGGCCATTCGCCGCAAGGAGGGCTTCATCGTCCTCACCGGCGACATTGGCACCGGCAAGACGACGCTCTGCCGGACCCTCCTCGAGCAGTTCGACCAGACGACCTTCACCGCGCTCATCCTGAACCCCTTCCTGTCGGTGGAGGAGCTGCTCCGCGAGGTGCTCCTCAGCTTCGGCGTCGTGTCGAAAGACGCGATGAAGACGGGCCGCCTCGCCACGGCGAGCAAGCACGAGCTGATCCGCACGCTGCACGACTTCCTGCTCTCGCTGGTGCCGCTGCACGGCAGCGCCGTGCTCATCATCGACGAAGCGCAGCACCTCTCGTCGGACGTGCTCGAAGAGATCCGGATCCTCTCGAACCTGGAGACCAACGACCAGAAGCTCCTGCAGATCGTGATCGTCGGCCAGTTGAACCTGCTCGACGTGCTCGCCTCGGCCGAGTTGCGGCAGCTCGATCAGCGCATTTCGATCCGCTGCTCGCTGAAGGCGCTGACCCGCGAAGAGGTCGAGGCCTACGTGACGCACCGGCTCTGGGTGGCGCGCGGGTCGACGTCGGTCTCGTTCACGCCGAAGGCCTTCGACCTCGTGCACACGGTTGCGAGCGGCGTGCCGCGGAAGATCAACCTGCTGTGCGATCGCGCGCTGATGATCGGCTGCGAGGCGCAAACCAGCCGGATCACCGAAGAGCACATCGTGCAGGCCGCCTCGCAGTTGGGCCTGGAGATCCCGAAGGGCAAAGTGCGCGGCGAGCGCGCCGCCACGGTGGGGGCGCAACGGTCGCGCCGCGGGCGGGCGCTGGCAGTGGCCGCCGTCGTGCTCGCGGCCGTGGCCGCCGCGGGCTACTTCGTCGGCAACCCGCTGGAGTGGCTGAGCCCCGACGTGAGGCCGGCCGTTCGCCGGCCGCCGCCCCCGCGGATCGCCCCGGACGTGTTGCCCCTGCCGCCCCCGGTGGGATTCCCGGTGGTCGGGCCGCCGCCGCCGATCCCCGGGTCCTTCTCCGTGCTGGTCGGCACCTACGATTCGGCCACGCAGGTCGCCGTGGTCGAGCTCGCCCTGCGCACGCAGCGGCTGCCGCTGTACCTGATCGACGTCCCGTTCGGAATCGGCGACATCCGCCGGCGCGTGATGGTCGGCCGCTTCCCGACGCGCGACGAGGCGGACGGGGTGCGGCAGAAGCTCGGGCCGTCGATGAACGATGCGCGCGTGATTCCCGGCGAACTCGAGCGGCTGCGCGTCGTGCCCTAGCGATCGCGCGATTTGTACAGTTTCTTCAGCGACTGGCTCACGGTCTTCATCTTGCGCTTCTCCTCGATCTGCGCGCGGACGTTCTTGCGCGCGTCGAGGCTGTGCCTTTCCTCCTGGAGCTTGAGGTAGCTGGCGAGGCGCTCGGGCGCGAGCGTCCCGTCTTCAATCGCCTGCTTCACCGCGCATCGCGGCTCCGCCCCATGCCGGCAGTCGGTGAAATGACACCCCTCGGCGAGCGTCTCGACATCGTCGAAGGTCTGGATGGTCCCTTCCTGGGTCCACAACTGCAACTCGCGCATCCCCGGCGTGTCGATCAACAGGCCCCGTCCCGGCAGCAGGATCAAGTGGCGATGGCGGGTGGTGTGCCGGCCGCGCGAATCATCGGTGCGCACCGCCCTGGTCTTGAGGAGTTCCTCGCCGACGAGCGCATTGACGAGGGTGGACTTGCCGACGCCCGACGAGCCGAGCAGGGCGGCCGTCCGGCCCCGCCCCATGTAGCGATCGAAGATGTCGAGGCCCTGGCCGGTGCGGGCGCTGAGGGCGTGCACAGGAATCCCAACCGCCAGGGACGAGATCTCGTCAATGTTCGCAGCGAGATGGTCGGCCGCCACATCCGCCTTGTTCAGCAGGATCACGGGGCTGGCGCCGCTCTCGTACGCCATCTCGATATACCGCTCCAGGCGCCGGGGGTTGTAGTCGCCGTCGAGACCCATCACGAGGAACACCGTGTCGATATTGGCGGCGACCACTTGTTCCTCGGTGAGCTCGCCGGCCACCTTTCGCGAGAAGTGCGTCCGCCGCGGGAGCAGGGCCTCGATGGTGGCCATGGCCTCACCGGGCGTCGGCCTGGCAGCCACCCAGTCGCCGACGGCCGCCAACTGCTGCCGGCCTTCGGCCCGATGCAGCAGGCGGCCCGAGTGCTGGGCCCGCAGCTCACCGCTCTCGGCGTAGAGACGGAAAATGTGATTGAACTCGATGGCCACGCGCGCGGGGATCAGACCCTCGGCGGCGTGGGGCGCGAAGACGCGGGACCATTCGTCGTCCCATCCGAGATCCTTCAAGTCGAACGGCACTGGCAGGTAGGATAACAGGCGCGGGAGGGGCCATGTTGCACGACCTGATACACGCGATTCGGATGTTGCTTCAGACGAAGGGCTGGACCGCGGTGGTCCTGATCTCGCTGGCGCTGGGCATCGGCGCCAACACGGCGCTCTTCACCGCCGTCAACGGCCTGCTGCTGCAGACGGTGCCCGTGCCGGATCCCGAATCGCTCGTGAAACTCTCGTCGGCCGGTGACAACCATATGCGGCGCAGTTCGAGCGACTACGGCTACTCGCCGCGGCATCAGGGGAAGGATGTCCGCGCGACGTTTTCGTACGCGGTCTACGAACACCTGAGATCCGCCAACCGGACGCTCACCGACCTGGTCGCGAGCGCGCCGACTGGGAACTTCAATGTCACTGTCGACGGCTCGGCGGAGATCGCCTCGTCGTTCGTGGTTTCGGGCAACTACTTTCGCGTGCTGCAGGTGCCCGCGGCAATCGGGCGCGCGATTGAAGAGAGCGACGACCAGCCGGGCGCGGCGCCAGTCGCGGTGCTCAGCCACGCATACTGGCGCCGGCGGTTTGGGTCCGATCCTCAGGTGATCGGCCGCACGGTCCGGATCAACAACGTCCAGGTCACGATCGTCGGCGTCACGGCGGCTGACTTCACGGGCCTTCAGCGCCTCAGCGCCGTACCCGCTGATGTGACCGTGCCGGTCGCGCTCGACCCTCAGCTCAACATCGGCAACTCCATCGGCAACCCCAAGCGCCTCCAGGAGCCCACGTCCTGGTGGCTCCAGGTCATGGGCCGGTTGAAGCCCGGCTCCACGTACGAGCAGGTGGCGGGCAACCTCGAGGGTCCCTTCCGCGAGGCCGCGCGCGCCGGCATGGCGTCCTACATGGCGGGGCTGACATCTGAACAAAGCAAGCTCTCTCAGAATCAGCGCCGCGGCGATGCCGTGCCGGAGCTGCTGGTCAGATCGGGGGACCGCGGCGTCTACGCGCTCGACACCAACTCGTCCCGATCGGCCACCATTCTGTCGGTGGTCGTCGCGTTGCTCCTGCTGATCGTGTGCGCCAACGTCGCCAACCTGCTCCTCTCGCGCGCCGCGTCGCGCTACAAGGAGATCTGCGTGCGGCTGTCGATGGGCGCGTCGCGGACACGGCTGGTCCGGCAACTGCTGACCGAAAGCCTGTTGCTCTCGGGCGTCGGTGGGGCGCTCGGCATCGTGGTCGGCTACTGGAGCAAGCAGTTGCTGCCGTTCGGGCAAAACGCGCACATGGACTGGCGGGTGATGGCTTTCGTGGCCACCGTCAGTGTTCTGACCGGCGTCGTCTTCGGCCTGGTGCCCGCCCTCCGGGCCACGAGCGTGGACTTGGCCGGAGCCATGAAAGAGAACAGCCGAAGC
>MELE01000212.1:0-6209 GCA_001768615.1 Acidobacteria bacterium RIFCSPLOWO2_12_FULL_67_14b
CTCGTCGTAGTGGAGCCGTGGGAACGGCGCCTGCACGGCCTCGAGCTTCGACGTGTTGCGCTCGAGCGTCTTCAGTTCCCTCTGCCGCCGATCCAGTACGCGCGCAACCACCGACGTGATGAGGCCTTCCGCCAGCGTGATCACGTCGTTCAGATCCGCGTAGGCCATCTCGGGTTCCACCATCCAGAATTCGGTGAGGTGGCGGCGGGTCTTGCTCTTCTCGGCGCGGAACGTCGGCCCGAACGCGTAGACCCTGCCGAGCGCCATGGCGTTGGCTTCGTTGTAGAGCTGTCCGCTCTGCGTGAGGTACGCCGTCTCGTCCTCGAAGTACTGAACGGGGAAGAGCGTGGTCGTTCCCTCGCATGCCGCCGGCGTGAAGATGGGCGTGTCGGCCAGGATGAAGCCTTGGTCGTTGAAGAAGTCGCGAACGGCGTTGATGATCTCGTGCCGCACGCGGAGGATCGCCGTCTGCCGCTCGGCGCGAATCCACAGGTGCCGCCGGTCCATCAAGTAGTCGACGCCGTGTTCCTTGGGCGTGATGGGGTAGTCGTGGGCGGCGTGCACCACGTCCAGGGCGCTGGCGATCAGCTCGTACCCGCCCGCCGCCCGCTCGTCCGCGCGGATGGTGCCGGTCACTATTACGGCGCTCTCCTGGCTCAGGTGGTCGGCCGTGGCAAAAGTCGCCTCGTCCACGTCCTTCTTGCCCATGACCACCTGCAGGAAGCCGGTGCCGTCGCGGACCACGAGAAAGTGGATCTTGCCGCTCGACCGCCGGTTGTGCAGCCAGCCCTTGATGGTCACGGACGTGCCGACGTGCTCGCCAATCTTGTTGATGTATGTCTGCATCCCCATCCGCCCTACCCGTCCGACCCGAGCATTTCGTCGCCGATTCGCAGCAACGACTCGAAGTGCCCGCGTGCCTTGACGGCTCGCTCCAGGATCGGCCGGCGCTCCGCGGCCACCGCCAGTTCGAAGATCCACGCGCCGTCGTAGCCGACTTTCTGGAACGCCACCATCGCCGCGTCCCAGTCGACCACGCCCTGGCCCGGGACCAGGTGATCGTCGCTGCGCCCGCGGTTGTCGTGCAGGTGCGTCGTGGCCACGTGTCCCGAACAGGTCTCGATGGCGTCGACGACGTCGCCCATCAGCCGCGCGTGGCCGACGTCCAGGCAAATCCCGAGGCCCTGGACGTCGATGTCGCTTTCGAGCAGCTCGACCAGCGCCGAGGGCGTCGAGATGGCGTTCGGGATCACTTCGACCGCCAGCCGCACGCCGGCGCCCGCCGCGATCGGCGACAGCTCCTCGAGGCTGCGGACGAGCGACGGCATGTGATTGTCGGCGTCCACGCCGTATGGTTCGGGCACACCGGCGTGGAGGACGAGCACCTTGTAGCGGATCACCGCCGCCACGGCGAGCACCGCCGCGGCTTCGGCCACCGCCCGTTTCCGGCGCGCCTCGTCCGCCGCGGCGAGCGTGTAGGTGTCGCGCCACTGGCCGTTGGCAAACTCGGCCGCGATCGGCGCGTGAAACGAATGCAGCGCCAGCCGCGTGTCGTCCAGCCACTCGGCCAGCGCGATCGCCGCGCGCCGATCGTAGTAGTCGAAATGCGCGCGGACGGCAAAGACCTCGACGGCGTCGAACCCGTGGGCGGCGATGTCGACCAGGTGGTCCCGATCGAGGCGGTCGCCAAGGAACAGGTGCGTGGAGACGCCAAACACGATGCCGACGATCTTACCCGAGGAAGCTGTCGGCGTAATCTGCGTGAATCTGCGGCCTAGAGCCACTCGCCGAGCAGGTCGCGCAGCCGCGCGTGGCGGGGGTCCCTGGCCAGGTTCGCCTTGACGTGGCTGAGGGTGCGCGGGATGTACTGGATGTACACCGTGTTCTTGCGCGAGGTCGTCATGTAACCGAAGGTGCCGAGCGCCTTGAGGTTGCGCTGCAGCGCCATCAGGTCGAAGCGGCGCCGGAACTCGGCCTCGTCGCCGGCGCCGCCCACGCCCTTGAGCGCGAGGAAGAACGCGATCAGCTCGTCGACCTGCGACGGCGTCAGGTCGACGTAGGAGTCGCGGAGCAGCGACACCAGGTCGTAGGTGTCGGGGCCCATTCGCGCGTCCTGGAAGTCGATCATGTAGAGCGCCCCCCGGTGCAGCATCAGGTTCCGGCTGTGATAGTCGCGATGGCACAACACGCGCGGCTCGCCCGCCAGCTCGCCGACGATCCCGCGCCACTGCTCCCGGAGGGCCTCGCGCTGCCCGTCCGACAGGCTTGCCCCGCGGTACGCCGCCAGGTAATGCCTGACGAAGAACTCGAGCTCCCAGGTGAGCTTCTCGACGTCGAACGCGATCCGATACGGCGGGTACTGGTCGGACCGCAGCTGCTCGCCCCGCTGCTGCATGCGCGCGATCAGGGTCACCGCCTGCCGGTAGAGCGCCGCGTGTTCCGCGGGGGGCGCCGCGCCCAGGTGCGCCTGCAGGGTCACGTCGCCGAGGTCTTCGAGAGCGAGCACGCCCAAGGGATCGGAATGGTGCAGGATGGCCGGGACCGGCAACGGCACCAGCGCCAGCAGGCGCGCCACCGCCACGAACGGCATCGCCGCGAACTCGATCGGGCCTTGATGGAGGGCCAGCACGATCGAGGCTTCGTCCTTGAGCCGCACGCGGAAGTACTGGCGATCGGACGCGTCACCGGTGAGGGGAACCACTTGCACCGTCCGCGCGGTCAGGCCTTGCAGGTCGAGGTATTGCGAGAGTCGCGGATCCATCAGAACGGCACCGCGATCATCCCACGATCCGTGGCCACCAGCGAACAGCCCTCGTAGCGCGCGCCGGCCGGCACCGTGACGCCGTCGGCGACCACGCATCGGATGAGCGATGCGCCCGGCCCCACGGTCACCTGGTTCCAGAGGATCGACGAGTCGACGCGCGCATCACTGGCCACCGTGCTGTGCAATCCGCGATCGAGGAGCTTGCCTTCGCGCGCCGCGATCGTCGACGCCGTCTCGAGGTAGTCCCGCGGCGTGCCGATGTCGAAGAACTCGACGCCGGTCCGCACCACCCGCAGCGCGCCGGGGCTCCGGGCGATCAGGTCCGGATAGATCCCGTGCACGGTCTCCGATCGTGTCTCGACACTGACGCCGGCAAAGGCCGCCGCATTCACCGCCTGCACGCCGATGAAGTGAAGGGCGCCCGGGTCGCGCCCGAACGCGCGGATCCGCCCCGCGTCGTCCGCGATGATGCCGTTGTAGCGCGGATCACCGTCGACCGCCGCCATCGTGACCAGCGCGTTGGTATCCACGTGCCGGGCGGCGAGGTCGTTGAGGTCGACGGCGGCGAGGGTGTCGCCGTTGACGATCAGGAAGCGGTCGGCGTCGAGCAGCGGGATCGCGCGCGCCGGCCCGCCGGCCGATCCCAGGATCGCCGTTTCCCAGGAGTAGCGCAGGTCGAGGCCGATCGCCGCGCCGTCGCCGACTTCGCGCGTGATGGTCTCGGCACGGTGGTGGAGGTTCAGGACCACGCGCGTGACCCCCGATCGCTTCAGCCAGCGCAGGATCCGGAGCACGAGCGCCTCACCGGCCACGGGCAGCGCTGCCTTGGCGCGCACCGCCGACAGCGGCTGCAGTCGGGTTGCTAGCCCCGCGGTCAACACCAGCGCCGGCCATGGGAAAGGCTTGCCCACCGTAGCTTTAGCGAAGGTGGGTCATGCGTCGACGCGGCCCACCTTCGCGCCGGGCGCTTCGGTGGGCAAGCCCGCGAACACCATGTCGTGTCCCGCCAGGCCGTTGGCGTCGCGATGCTGCAGGTACAGGAAGCGATACGAATCGGTGATGTAGTCGGCCGGCGACTTGCCGAGCGCGCGCGCGGTGGCGTGAATGGCCGCCTCGCCGCCCTCGAGCTCGATGAACGTCCCGACCGGCGTCTCATCCACCGCCATCACGACGTCGTCGGCCGAAAACTCTTCGCGGTACTTCTCGTAGCGGAACCAGATGTGGAGGCCGAGCTGCTCGAGAATGGTGAGCAGCGCGGCGCCGTCGGCGACGACGGTCTCGTACTCTTCGCGGATCTTGACGAGGCCCGGCAGCGCCGGGCCCTTGAAGGTCAGCAGGCTCTTGCCGCCCTCGGATCGCACGCGCAGCGTCGATCGCTGGCGGCGGAGCATTTCGTCCTCGGTGTCGAGCAGGGCGTCTTCCTGCAACCGCCGGCCGTGCAGGGGCGTCGCCCCGAGCGCGAGGATCTTCGCCCGTGCCTCCTCGGCCGTGTCGAAACGAAGCTTGATCTCGCGCTCGAACGCCACGTCAGCGACTCGGTTATTCCTTGCGGACGGTGAAGAACTGTTCCTGGCCCCCGCGCATGACCAGCAGGAACGCGGTTCCGCCCGAGGGGACCTGGCCGAGTGCGCGGCTGGCCTCCTGCGGCGACTTCACCGATCGGCGGTTCACCTGCAGGATGATGTCTCCCCGCGCCAGGCCCTGGCGGAAGGCCGGGCTGCCCGGCTCCACTTCGGACACCAGCACGCCTTCGGTGTCGCCCGGCGCCCGCAGGCGCTTGGCCACGTCGGAGGTCAGCAGGCTCAGCGTGATGCCGAAACCCTGCGTGGACGCGTCGTCGTCGGGCTCGGCCGTTTCACGCGTCGCCGCAACCCGGTTGCCTTCCTCTTCGAGATTCAGCTCGCCGACCGTCAGGTTGATGGTTCTTTCCTGCCGATCGCGCATGACCTTCACCGGCACGGTCGACCCGGGCCGGGTCGCAACCACCGTGCTGACCAGCTCGTCGCGGTTCTTCACCGACCTGCCGTTGAACTCGATGATCACGTCACCGGGTTCGACGCCCGCCTTGGCCGCGGCGCCGCCGCGCGTGACCTCCCTGACCACCGCACCCTTGCGCTCCTTGAGCCCGAACTCTTCCAGTGCGTCCGGCGGCACCGCCGACACGCTGACGCCGATCACGCCGCGCGACACCTTGCCGGTGCGCAGCTGCGGGATCAGCTCGCGGACGCTGTTGATCGGGATCGCGAAGCCGATGCCGATGTTGCCCTGCTGGCGCGAGTCCGTGTAGATCGCCGTGTTGATGCCGATCACCTCGCCGCGCGCGTTGAGCAGCGGACCACCGGAGTTGCCCGGGTTGATCGCCGCGTCGGTCTGCAGCACGTCGGCGAAGCGCTGTTCGGCGATCGGGAACGACCGTGCCGTGGCGCTGATTACGCCGACGCTGACCGTGTGCGCGAGCCCGAAGGGATTGCCGATGGCGACCACCCAATCCCCTGGCTCCATCTTCGAGGAGTCGCCGAACTTGATTTCGGTCAGGCCGGGCATCGGCTCGACGAGCTGAATCAGCGCGCTGTCGGTCAGCGGGTCGCGTCCGACCAGCCGGGCCTCGTGGTAGACGTCGTCGCGTTCCTCGCCGAAGAACGACACTTCGATCTTGGTGGCGCCCTCGACAACGTGGTTGTTGGTGAGGATGAAGCCTTCCTTGTTGATCACGAAGCCGGTGCCCGCCGCCTGCGTTTCCTGTTCGCGCGGCTGGCGGGGCCGCTGCTGCGGCCGGCTCTGGCCGCCGAAGAAGCGCTCGAGCAGGTCGTCGCTGCCGCCCCCGCCCCCGAAGAACTCCGTCATCTCCTGGGCGCGTTGCTTGGAGGTGCTGCGGATGTTGACCACGGCCGGGCTCATCGCCTTGGCGATGTTCCGGAACGTGCTCGCATCCACCGGCCCGCTCAGCGGCGCGCTGTTCATGGGCGGCGCCGCCATGGTCTGCGCCGACGAGGCCGGCGACAAATCCAGGCGTGAAGCAATCACCATCCCGACGGCCAGCGAGGCCACCGCGATCAGCAACGAATAAAAGAGCGTGGTCTTCCGACTCGACATTGCGTCCTCCTTACACCAGCGTAACAATACTCTTCTGACGCGGCCCGGTCACTTCCGGTCCGTTCGCCGTCCAGACCATGTTGATCTCGGTCCGGACGCCGAAATCCCTGAAATACAGCCCGGGTTCGATGGTGAACCCGCTGCCGGGCAGCAACTTGCGCTCGTCGTGCGTCTCGTAGTCGTCCAGGTGCGCGCCGTTGCCGTGCACCTGCTCGCCCAGGCTGTGGCCCGTGCGGTGCAGGATGGCGTCGCCGTAGCCGGCGTCGACGAGCACCTTGCGCGCGGCGCGGTCGGCCTCGAAGCCGCGCACCGTTCGGCCCGCGCCGGCGGCGTCCTGCACCGTGGCGACGGC
>MELE01000212.1:6224-13027 GCA_001768615.1 Acidobacteria bacterium RIFCSPLOWO2_12_FULL_67_14b
TGCACCGTGGCGACGGCGGCGTCGCGCGCGCCGCAGATGGCGGCAAAGGCCTTCGTCATCGGCTCGGGCACGGCATCCCCGACGAACCCTATCCACGTAATATCGGCAAACACGGCCCCGGGTTGAGCGAGCTTGCCCCAGAGATCGAGCAGGACAAGCTCGTTCTTGCGGATCACGCGGTGTGTGGCGGCGGTCGCGAGGTAATGCGGGTTGCCGGCGTTTTCCTGGGCCGAGACGCAGGGCGCCGACTCCGCGACCAGGCCTTCGTCCTTGAACCAGCCGACCATCTTCTGCTGGATGTCGAACTCCGTGGTCGGGACGAGGTCGCGCAAGCGCCGGGCCACGGTCTCGAACGCGCGGTCCTTGATGCGATACAGCTTCCCGGATGCCGCGCGGTGCGTGGTGATCGCCTCGTCGCTCCAGCGCGCCTCGAACTGCTGGATCAGATCGCCGGACGACACCACGTCGACACCGAGGCCGCGGACCAGCTCGATGGTGCCGGCATCGACGCGCGAGACGTACGGGATCGCGCAGTTGGGCGAGTACTCCATGGCCACGCGCTTGACACCCGTCACGAGTTGAGCGAGCCCCGACAGCAGCTGCTCGTGCCCTGCGTACACGGTCTTGGACCCCGGCAGGTGATCGAGGTTGTAGCGCTCGATGGCGTGCACCAACGCCCGGGGTTCGCCGCTGGCCGGAATCATGTAGAACCAGCGCCGCGTGGCGAGGTGACCGCCGCCCCCCATGCCCGCCAGCCGGTACGAGACCGGATTGGAGCCCTGGAAGTCGTACAGCAGCCATGCATCCAGCCCATCAGCGGCGAGGGCCTTCTGGACGGCCACGATGTCGAGGGGCATAGATCAACGATTATAGCGGACCAGAAACCGCCAACCTGAGCCGGGCGTCTATAATTGAAGGTGGCCATGAAATACGCGACCCTCGTCGGATTGTTCGTCCTGATGGTTGGTGCGAACCCGTTGGTGCGCGCGCAAGCGGGCCAACCGCCGGCGCCGGGGTCGATTCCCGGGTCCGGCGCGCAGGCGCCGCAACAGCCGCCGATCACGTTCCGCGCCGAAGTGAACTACGTCGAGGTCGACGCGCGCGTGCTCGACCAGAACGGCACGTTCATCACCGATCTCAAGCCGGCCGACTTCCAGGTGTTCGAAGACGGCAAGCCGCAGCAGGTCACGGCCTTCTCGCTGGTGAACATTCCCGTCGAGCGGGCGGAGCGGCCGCTGTTTGCGTCCAAGCCGATCGAGCCCGACGTCCGGACCAACCTGCAGAGCGCTGACGGCCGCATCTATTTGCTCGTCCTGGACGACCTCCATACCAGCGCGCTGCGGTCGCAACGGACGAAGGCCGCGGCCCGCCTGTTCATCGAGAAGTACATTGGCGCCAACGACACCGCGGCCGTGGTCTATACGGGCGGCCGCGCGGACGCCAGCCAGGATTTCACCAACAGCCAGCGGCTGCTGCTCGCGGCCGTCGACAAGTTCATGGGGCGCAAGCTCCGCTCCGCGACCGCCAACAGGATCGACTCCGCCTTCAATCGCGCGCTGCCCGACGATCCGGTCACCGACCTGGAGGACGCCGAGCGCGGGTACAACGCCCGCAACGCGCTCGATACGGTCAAGAACCTCGCGGAGTACCTCGGCAACATCCGCGGCCGCCGCAAGGCGCTCGTGTTCTTCAGCGAAGGCATCGATTACGACATCACCGACGTGTTCGGCAACAAGGAAGCCACCGCGGTGATGGACTCGACGCGCGACGTGCTGGCCGCGGCCACCCGCGCCAACGTGGCGATCTACGGCGTCGACCCGCGCGGTATCGGCGGCGCGGTGGGCGACGAGCTGATCCAGGTGCAGTCGTTCCCCGACGACACCTCGCTCGGCCTGGGCACCGGCTCGTTCTACAACGAGGTGCGGCTCGGCCAGGACAGCCTGCGTGTGATCTCGGACGAAACCGGCGGGTTTGCGGCCGTCGATCGCAACGACTTCAGCACCGCCTTCCAGCGTATCGTCGACGACAACAGCTCGTACTACGTGATGGGCTATTACTCGACCAACGATCGGCGCGACGGCCGTTACCGCAAGATCGAAGTTCGCCTGCCGAACCGGAAGGGGCTGACGGTGCGCGCGCGCAAGGGCTACGTGGCGCCGCGCGGACGCGCACCCGAGGCCAAGGCGGCGGCCGCCGGCGGCGCCTCGCCCGAGCTGCGCGAGGCCATCGAAAGCCCGTTGCCGATCGCGGCGCTGCCGCTGGCCACCACCGCCGCGGTGTTCAAGGGGCCGGCGCCCAAGGGCGCGGTCGTGGTGTCGACGTTGATCGGCGGCAACAGCCTGCCGTTTGTCGAGAAGGACGGCACCTTCCGCAACGACCTCGAAGTCTGGATCATCGCGACCGACGACAAGGGCAAGGTGTTCCCGACCGATCGCAACACCATCAACCTCAACATGAAGCCCGATACCGCCAACCGCGTCAAGGCGAGCGGCTTCCGCTTCATCTCCTCGATCGACCTCGCGCCCGGCCGTTACCAGCTGCGCATCGGCGTGAAGGAGGACAACACCAAGAAGGTCGGGTCGGTGACCTACGACATCGAAGTGCCCGACTTCGCCAAGGAGAAGCTGTCGATGAGTGGCGTCGCGATCACGTCCGCCATGAGCGGCGTGACGCCGACCGTGCGCCCCAAGGACCCGCTGGAAAAGATCCTGCCGGGCCCGCTCTCGAGCTACCGGGAGTTCCCGCCGATGGACGAGGTCGCGTTCTTCGCGGAGATCTACGACAACACCGCCAGCCAGGCGCACAAGGTGGAGCTCACGGCCACCGTGAAGGCCGAAGGCGGCCAGACGGTGTTCGAGGCGAAAGAAGAGCGCGATAGTTCGGAGCTCAAGGGCGCCGCCGGCGGCTACGGGTTTTCGGCGCGCATTCCGCTGAAACAGATGGCGCCCGGCCTCTACGTGCTGCGGGTCGAGGCGGTGTCGCGGTTGGGCGACCGGCCGACGGTGTCGCGCGAGACGGTGTTCCGCGTGTTGGCCGCGCCACAGGTCGAGCAACTTCCGGGGGCCCCTGCCATGCAAACCATTTCCCGCGACTCCATGAGCAATGTCGACGCCCCCCGCCAGGCGGTGGCGCGCACGCCGGCGGAATGGGCCACGCTGTGGCGGCAGCCCGCCGGCGACAAGCCGGCGCCGAAGGTCGACTTCGCGACGGCGACGGTCGTGGCCGTGTTCCTCGGCACGCGGCCGACCGCGGGCTTCCAGGTCGAGATCGTCGGCACGAGGGCCGAGGGCGACGCGCTGGTCGTGCAATGGAGCGAGCGCCGGCCGGCCGCGGACCTGGTCACCGCGCAGATCCTGACCTCGCCAGCCCACATCGTGGCGATCCCGAAGGTTGTTGGGGAGATTCGCTTCGAAAAGAAATAAGGGGACGTTTCCGTCCCCTTACCGGTTCTTGCGTGGAGACAAACCTTTAGGTTTGTCCTAGGTCGTAGGCGGCACCAGCTTCGGCACGGCCTTCGGCTTCACCGTGCCGTTGGCGTGGACGAAGTTGTAGCTGTTGCTCGACATCCGCGGGTTCTTCGGGGTCCGCAAGGTCACGGTGATGATTTCGCCCGGCATGAAGGGCTTCGGGTGGCGGTAGGTATCGCCGCCCGACAGCGTGCCGGCCTTGTCGATCCAGCTTTCCTCGAGCCGGAACCCGGCGATCGGCGCCGCCGACGTGTTCTTCACCATGATCACGGTGACCACCTCGTTGCCCGTCACCTTCGTGCTGGGCTTGGTGTATTCCACCGTGGCCTCGCCGCGGACCGGCGAGATGAGCTTCCGGGGAGCGGCTGGGGCTGCAGGCGCGGGCGTCTGCGCAAGTGCCGCCGGGGCGAGAAGCAGTCCGACGGCTGCAGCCAATGCCACGGTCCGCTGATGCAATTTCATACGATGAACCCTCCGGAGCAGAATTATATCCCGCCTTTCGCTTTTAACGCTTCGGCGAGGTCCCGCCGCAGCCCTCCGGGCGGAGGCGGACTACATTTCCCCGTTCCAGTCTTCCGGCTCCGCCGCCGTAGACCGGAACACTTCCAGGTGCCACTTGCCGCCGCCCCAGGGCTCGATGACCTCGGTGGCCACCACGTCCACCAGCAGTTCCGCGAACGTCCGGCCCTCGGGGTCGCCCTCGAGGTGATACGCCGGGTCGTCCCACGCGAAATTCGGATAGATCGTCATCGTCAGGAACAGGTCGTAGCCGTCGTCGACGACGATGATCTGGCCGATCGGCCGCTTCTGGGTCGAATGATAGACGAGGTATTTCTCGGCGCTGTGCGCGCGGATGTAACGCTTCAGCGCGAAATCACGGGCGACGACTTCTTCGACGGCGATCTTCTTGTCCCAGCAGTCGCGGCAATACCGTTCCTCGCCGCGCGGCTCCGAGACTTCCTTGGCGCCGCACAACGCGCAGCCCTTCTTGTTACCAATTGACTTACGGGACATATCTCTCGAATTCTACTCCAGGAAAGAAAGTGCGTACAGTGCGTACGGTGCGTACAGTGCGTACGGTGCGTACAGTGCTGGGGGTGTCAACGGTGCTGGTGCAAAAGTGCATAGGGGTGCTGCTCATTTCGGCAACGCTGTCGGCCCAGGCGCCGACCTTGCACTTGCCGGCGCTCGATCGGTCGCTGCCTGGCCGCGTCGAAGCGATCTACCAAGGGCTGGCGACCGGCGTCGATCCCGTTGTCGCCATGGAGACGGCGCGGATGATGGCGCCGCTCTGGCGGCTGGCGGGGAATCCAGCCTTCGAGCAATCGCAGCAGTTCATCTTCGACCGGCTGCAGGCCGCCGGTCTCGCGCCGCGCTACGAGACGTTTGCCAACGCCGGCATGGGCTGGGAACACCGGCGCGGCACGGTGCGGCTCGGCGGCGCGGAAGGAGAAGTCCTGCTGTCACGCGAGGCGCACCGCGTCGCCCTGGCCATCAACTCGTTCAGCACGCCCGCCGGAGGCGCCGCGTTTCGGCTGGTCGATGCCGGCACGGGGCTTGGCGCCGCCAGCTACGAGGGCCGCGACGTCACGGGCGCCGTGGTGCTGGCGACCGGAGGGCTGTCGCCGGTGTGGCAGCAGGCCGTGCGCGCGCGCGGCGCGGCCGGGGTGATCTCCACCGAGGTGGCCGCCTACACGCGGCCCGGCGAGACGCCGGATGTGCTGCAGTGGGGCAGCATTCCCTACGACGAGTCGCTCCGATCGTTTGGCTTCAAGGCCACGCCACAGGCCGGACGCCGCCTGCGCGAGGCCCTGGCGAATGGCGCGGTCACCGTCCACGTCGAGGTCGACTCGACGTTTCATCGCCGGCCGAACCGCACGCTGGTAGCCGAGATTCCCGGAGCCACGCGTCCCGGCGAGCGCGTGGTGCTTGCCGCGCACGTCCAGGAGCCGGGCGCCAACGACAACGCCAGCGGCTGCGGCACGCTGCTCGCCTCGGCGCTGGCCATCCACGACGCGATCCGGCGTGGTGTCTTCGCCCCGCCGGCGCGGACGATCACGTTTCTCTGGGTCGACGAAATCCGCGGTAGCGAGCAGTGGGTGAAGGCGGATCCGGCGCGCGTCACGCAGGTTCTGGCCATGCTCTCGCTCGACATGACCGGCGAGGACACGGCGACGACCGGCGGGACGTTCCTGATCGAGAAGTCGCCGGATCCGTCGGCGCTCTGGGACCGGCCGTCGGATCCGCATTCCGAATGGGGCGCGAGCAAGGTGGATCCCGCGCTGGTCCGCGGCAGCTTCCTCAACGACCTGCACCTGGCGGTGGCCCTGCGCCGCGCGCGCGATACCGGCTGGGCCGTGCGCACCAATCCGTACGAGGGCGGCAGCGATCACACGGTGTTCACGCGCGCCGGCGTGCCGGCCCTTCTGAACTGGCACTTCACCGATCGCTACTACCACACCAACCTCGACACCATCGACAAGACCAGCCCGGCCGAGATGCAACACGTCGCGATTGTCGTCGGGACGACGGCGTATTACCTGGCGTCGGCGGGCGGCGGCGACGTTGCTGACCTGCGGCGCTTGCTCGATGCGGCGCGCGACGCGCGTCTCGAGACCGAGAAGGCGAACACCGCCATACCCGAGATCATCGAGGCCTGGCGCAAGTGGTACACGGAGGCCGTGGCCAGCCTCGGTCGATTTCAGATCTAGAATCTCAGATCGCAGATTGATCTGAGATCTACGATCTGCGATCTGAGATCAACGAGGCCCGCGCCGCGGGCCCGTACATCTCCGTGACGTACTGCTTCACCATCCGCCGCGTCGAGAACCGCGGCACGTTCGATCGCATCGCCTCACGGACGATCTGGATCCACCGGCGCGGCAGGCCGCGCGGATCGCGATCGTAGAAGGCCGGCACGATCGCATTCTCGAGCAGCCGGTACAACGAGTCCGCGTCGGCGGCGTCGGTGGCCTCCTGGTCGTCGGGGTCGGCGCTGCTCTCGATCAGCCACCCGTTCTTCCCGTTGAAGCCCTCGGCCCACCAGCCGTCGCCGATGCTCAGGTGCGGCACCCCGTTCAGCGACGCCTTCATGCCGCTGGTGCCGCTCGCCTCGAGCGGCTTGCGCGGGTTGTTGAGCCAGACGTCGCAGCCGTGGACCAGGTAGTGGGCCACGTGCATGTCGTAGTCGTCGATGAAGGCGAGCCGGCCGCCGAACATCGGGTCGAGCGCGCGCTTGAAGACGCGCTGCAGGTGGTGCTTCGCCGGTTCATCCGCGGGATGGGCCTTGCCGGCAAACACGATCTGGACCGGCTGATCGTCCTGGTTGAGGATCCG
>MELE01000212.1:13045-26010 GCA_001768615.1 Acidobacteria bacterium RIFCSPLOWO2_12_FULL_67_14b
GTGGAAGATCAGCTCCGGCCGCTTGTAGGCGGTGAAGCGGCGCGCGTAGCCGATGGTGATCGCCGCCGGATCCAGCATGCTCCCGCCCGAGACGATGCGCGTCGGGCTGACCTGTTCCGCGGTCCATCGCGATCGCATTCGCTCGCGGATGAACGAGAAGAGATTGGTGCGCAGCTCCTGCCGCATGCCCCAGATCTCCGCGTCCGGGATGTCGAGCAGCCGCTCCCAGAGCGCGGGGTCGTCCACGGTATCGAGCCAGCCGGGGCCGAAGTGGCGGTTGAGCAGATCGAACACCGCGGTGGCCATCCAGGTGGAGACGTGCACGCCGTTGGTGATGCTGCGCACGGGGAGCTGGTCGGCCGGCGTGTCGGGCCACATCGGGCGCCACATCGTGCGCGTGACCTCGCCGTGGAGCGCGCTCACGCCGTTGATGTGCGCCGCGGTGCGCAGCGCGAGCGCCGTCATGTTGAACTGCGGCCCGCTGCCGTTGTCGTGCTCGCCGAGGGCGAGGAAGTCCGGGCGGTGCTGCCCGATCTCGCCCCACGAGCTGGCGAGGTGCTTCTCGACCAGGTGGAAGGGAAACGCGTCGTGCCCCGCCGGCACCGGTGTGTGCGTCGTAAACACGGTCGATTGCCGCACCGCGATCAGCGCATCCTGGAACGACTGGCCCTGCTCGATCCGCTCGCGGATGCGCTGCAGCGCGACGAAGGCCGCGTGCCCCTCGTTGAGGTGCCAGACCGTGGGCGTGATGCCGAGCGCGCGCAGCGCGCGAACGCCGCCGATGCCGAGGACGATCTCCTGCTGGATGCGGGTCTCGCGATCGCCGCCGTAGAGCCGCGCCGACAGCTCGCGGTCCCACGGCGCGTTCTCCTGGAGATCCGTGTCGAGCAGGTACAGGCGCACGCGGCCGAGGCGCACGCGCCAGACGGCCGCCAGCACCGTGCGATCGCCCAGCGGGACGGCCGTGATGCACGGCTTGCCATCGGGCGTGAGCGCGGCTTCGATCGGCGCATCGGTCCAGCTGATCCGCTGGTAGCGCTCTTCCTGCCACCCGTCGTGCGTCATCCGCTGGTGGAAGTAGCCCTGCGGATACATGAAGCCGACGCCCACGAGCGGCACGCCGAGGTCGCTCGCCTCCTTGCAATGGTCGCCGGCCAGCACGCCGAGGCCGCCGGCATAGATCGGGAGCGACTGGTGAATCGCGAACTCGGCGGAGAAGTAGGCGATGCTCCCACCGTTGATCATCGACTGGCGCTCTTTCCACCACGGGTGCGCGACGCTGCGCGCCTGGTCGAGGCCGAACATCGCCTGGTCGTACGCCTGCAGGAACGCCGGGTCGGCGGCCGCCGCCACGAGCCGATCGGCCGCGATCCGCTGCAGCATCTGAACGGGGTTGTGCGCCGTGGCGCGCCACAAGTGGTAATCCAGCTGGCGGAACACTTCGCGCGCGCGATTGTCCCAGCTCCACCAGAGGTCGAGGGCAAGCTCGTGCAGCCGGTGGATGCGATCCGGCAGCGGGGAAGCGGCGGAGAATCGTTCTTCTGACATCTGTTGGTCGGTTGATCTCTTGGTCTATTGACGGGCGCCGACCACTTCGGCGAAGCGGGACAGATCGATGTTGCCGCCCGAGACGACCGCGACGATCTTGCCCAGGCCGGCGTGGCCGCTGAGCGCCGCCGCAATCGCGGTGCCGCCGGCGCCTTCGGCGATCACGTGCACGCGGTCCGCCGTGTAGCGCATCGCCGAGGCGACCTTGTCGAGCGGCATCACGATCGAATCGGTGACCAGGTCCTTGAGCAGCGGCCACATGGTCGGAAGCACCGACTTGCCGCCGGCGCCGTCGACAAACGACGGCGTCCATCCCTCGAAGTAGCTGGCCTCGCCCCTGGCCAGCGACGTCTTCAGCGGCGCCGCGGTTTCCGGTTCGGCCGCGAAGATCTTCACGCCCGGCCGGCGCGCGCGGATCACCGAGCCGATGCCGGCCAGCAACCCGCCGCCGCCCAGCGCGGCCACCACGGCGTCGACCTCCGGCAGGTCTTCCAGGATTTCGAGACCCGCCGTGCCGTTGCCCGCAATGAAGCGATCGTCGTCGAACGGATGCACGAAGTGCCCGCGCATGCGCGGCGAGCCGTGCGCCTCGACGGTCTGCCAGCACTCGTCGTAGGAGGCGCGCACGATGGTGGCGCCCAGCCGCTCGATGGCCCGCAGCTTCGTGTCGGGCGCCGTGTCCATCACCATCACCGAGCACGAGGCGCCCGCACGCCGCGCGGCGAAGGCCACGCCCTGCGCGGCGTTGCCGGCGCTGACGGTCCACACGCCTTCGCTCAATTCCCTCGGCGTCAGCTGGCGCACCGCGTTCCACGCGCCGCGGATCTTGAACGATCCGATCGGCTGCAGCGACTCGAGCTTGAGATAGACCTCGGGCGTTGGCCGATCGGCCGGGAAGGGCAGGTCGAGCCGGATGAGAGGCGTGCGGATGGCAGCCTGGTAGACATGCCGCGCGGCCTCTTCGATTGCTTCAATGGGGATCTGCCGCATGCGCGCCGGGAAAATCGTATCATCAAAAACCAGGTGCCCAGGGTGCGTACCGTGCCTGGGGTGCCTAAACTAAAGGTGGTGCCGTGTGAAAAGCATGAGATCGATTCCCGCATGTGTGCTTCTGATCGCTGGTGCTGCCGGCGCGCTCCTGGCTCAAGGCGAAGCGCGGCCGCGGGCCCG
Organism: Acidobacteria bacterium RIFCSPLOWO2_12_FULL_67_14b; assembly: GCA_001768615.1. GTDB lineage: Bacteria > Acidobacteriota > Vicinamibacteria > Vicinamibacterales > UBA2999 > 12-FULL-67-14b. Next base: position 15,764 of record MELE01000212.1, read on the forward strand.
CGACCTCGGGCTGAAGCCGGGAGTCTTCGATCCGGGCCCGCTGAACGCGATCACGGACGTGGCCGGTGTGACGGTGGGCCACGCGACGTTGATCCAGGGCGATGAAGTGCGGACGGGCGTCACGGTCGTGGTCCCGCATGCGGGGAACGTGTTCCAGGACAAGGCGCCTGGCGCCGTGTTCGTCGGCAACGCGTTCGGGAAGCTGGCCGGATCGACACAGGTCGACGAGCTCGGCACGATTGAAACGCCGATCGCGCTCACCAACACGCTGAGCGTCGGCGCGGCCATGGATGGGCTCGTGCGCTGGACGCTCGACCAGCCCGGCAACACCAACGTGCGATCCGTCAACGCGCTGGTCGGCGAGACCAACGACGGCGGGCTCAACGACATTCGCGGCCGGCACGTGCGACCGGAGCACGTGCTGGCGGCGTTGACGGCGGCGACGGGCGGCGCCGTGGAGGAGGGCAGCGTCGGCGCCGGCACCGGGACGCAGGCGTTCGGCTGGAAGGGCGGCATCGGCACGGCGTCGCGCAAGCTGTCGCCCGCGCAAGGCGGCTACACGCTGGGCGTGCTCGTGCAGTCGAATTTCGGCGGCGTCTTGACGATGGGCGGCGCGCCGGTGGGAAGGCTGTTGGGGCGCTACGCATATCAAAGGCAGAAGGCAGAAGGCAGAAGGCAGAAGGCTGAGAACGCGGACTACGGTGACGGCTCCTGCATGATCGTTGTCGCCACCGATGCCCCCGTAGACGCGCGCGACCTCAAGCGCATCGCGGCGCGCGCGGTCTTCGGCCTCGGGCGGACCGGCTCGTCGTACAGCAACGGCAGCGGCGACTTCGCGATTGCCTTCTCGACCGCGCCCGAATTGCGGACGCAGTTCGGCGCGGCCGCGCCACAGTCGCGAACCCTGCTCCCGACCGACGGGGTTTCGCCCTTGTTCCAGGCGGCGCTCGAGGCCACCGAAGAGGCCGTCTACAACTCGCTGCTGCGGGCCACCCCCATCACCAGCCGCTCGGGCAAGGCCGAGGCGCTGCCCATCGAGCGGGTCCGCGAGATCCTCCGGCGCTACCCCCAGCCATAAGGCCCTTGACCATCGGTGGGCCCTCTCGATAAGCTTTACTTTCACATGAAGGCCATGGCCGCTGCCGCTCGCCGCTCCGCGCTGGACGTTGCCAGCCCGGTCGTCGTCCGCGCGGGCGTCGTGGCGTTGGGCTATGCGCTGGCGGTGTTTGCGGGCGTCGGTCTGGGGCTCTGGCTGCTGATTAGCCTGATCGGCCTTGGACAGCCAGCCACCGGCGGATGATGTAGCCCGTAACCAAACGAATCACAAAGGGCCATCACCCGCCGGGGTGGTGGCCCTTTTGTTTTGGGGCGGTAGACCTTCAGTGGTGGCGACAGACCTTCAGGTTTGTCGGGATCGAGCCGATATAGGGGAGCAAGGATCATGGAAGCCAGTAGCAGCACTAAAGTCTGGAAGGATGGCCGGTTGCAGGAGGCCGACCGCGGCGACGCGGCCCTGACCTCGCTGTGCCAGGCCGTGGAGAGCGCCGTGCGCGCCAATCAGGGGGCGGGCGTCCGCGCCGTGATCCTGATGGTGGACCCCCCGGCCACCCCGCGGCCGCAGGCCGCGGAGCCAGCGCACACGCCGGTGCCCGTGTACGTCGACGTGTTCGATTCGGGCTTCAGCCAGGATTCCGGCTACGGCCACGGGATCTGATTCCCGCCCCATTCAGGACAATCGGCCTTCGCGCCTGCGCCCGCCCCGCAGGTAGGCGACCCAGTAGACGCCGGCGACCAACAGGGTTCCGCCGACGATGTTCCCTGCGGTCACGGCCGCGAGGTTCCTGCCGACACCGGCGAACGACACGGCGCCTTGCTGATCCAGCGCCAGCCCGAAAGGCAGGAAGAACCAGTTGGCGATCGAGTGCTCGAGTCCGATCGCGACGAAGGCGGTGATCGGGAAGAGGATGGCCAGGATCTTATCCGCCACGCTGCGCCCGCCCATCGCGAGCCAGACGGCCAGGCACACGAGCGCATTACACAGCACGCCCTGCGCGAAGGCTTCGCCGACCGACAGGCCGGCCTTCGCGACAGCGATCTGGATCGCCGTGTCGCCCACGGCGCCGCCGCCGAGGCTGCCGATGCCGGCCCACGCGACGAACAGCACCGTCCCCAGGCAGCCGATGACGTTGCCAAGGTAGGCGAGGAGCCAGTTCCGCAGGACGTCCCGGGTGCCGATCAGCCCGCTCGCCCAGGCCATCGCCAGCAGGTTGTTGCCCGTGAACAGCTCCGCGCCGGCGACGACGACCAGCACCAGTCCGAGAGAGAAACTCACGCCGCCCAGCAAACGGGTCACGCCGAAGCCCAGGCTGGACCCTGTCACCACCACCGTGAAGAACAAGGCGCCAAGTGAAATGAACGCGCCGGCGAGTACGGCCAGCACGACCAGCGTGACGGCATCGGTCTGCGCCTTCGCCACGCCGAGGCGCTCAACCATGCGGGCAATCTCGCGCGGTGGATGTGCGTCGGCCTGGTGCGGGGCTTCATCCATTGAGACGGGTCCGGCTAACGACCTTCCGAGGTTCCAGGTCGACGATCGTCGCGGCATGGTCGGAGGTCTGACGCACGATCGTGCTAATCCCAGCCTATCAGCACGGCCACACAGATGGACAATAGCCCGGCCGAGGTGGTCTGATATTCTTGAGCTTGAGCACGAAGATGGGTTCTGACCCCACCAAACCCGGCGACCCCGCCCGCGAGCCTGACCGCTCCGAGGAGCAGCGTGCGCTGGCCGAGGAACAGACCGCCGTGGCCAAGCAGCAGCGTCATGTGGCGGAGGAGCAGCGCGCCATCGCGGAGAACCAGCGCGCGGTGGCCGAGGGGCAGCGTGAGGTGGCGGAGCAACAGCGCGACAAGGCGGAAGGGACACGGAACGCGGCCGAACAGGTCCGGCGCAACGCGGAGCACGCGCGCCAGACGGCCGAAGACATGCGCAACCAGGGTCCTCGCACGCCCGAGAAGGATCCGAAGGACGCCAACTGAGTCCCGGCGGAGACGCGCGAGCTCGCCGCCGGGCCCCAGCCTCAACTCCTGAGCGCCGGCTCGCTTTCCGGCTTTGCCGCCGGTTCGAGGAACGGCATCCGCGCCCGCAGCCTGGCGCCCACCTGTTCGATCTGGTGATCGCGCAGGCGTTCGCGCTCGCCGGCAAACCAGCCGTTCTTGGTCTCGCGCGCCAGCTTGTCCGCGTACGCGCCCGACCGGATCTCGGCGAGCATCTGCCGCATCATCTGTCTGGTTTCGTCGGTGACCAGGCGCGGCCCGCCGGTGTAATCGCCGTGTTCGGCCGTGTCGCTCACCGAGTAGCGCATGAAGTTGAGACCGCCGCGATACATCAGGTCGACGATCAGCTTCAGTTCGTGCAGGCACTCGAAGTAGGCGATCTCGGGCTGGTAGCCCGCCTCGACCAGCGTCTCGAACCCGGCCGTGACGAGCGCGCTCACGCCGCCGCACAGCACGGCCTGCTCGCCGAACAGATCCGTCTCCGTTTCCTCCGAGAACGTGGTTTCGATGACCCCCGCGCGGGTGCAGCCGATCGCCTTGGCATAAGCCAGCGTGGCGGCGCGCGCCGTTCCCGTGGCGTCCTTGTGAATGGCGACCAGCCCGGGCACGCCCGCGCCTTCCTTGAACACTTCACGCACGCGATGGCCCGGCGCCTTCGGCGCGACCATCGACACGTCGACACCATCGGGCGGCGTGATCCAGCCGAACCGGATCGCGAAGCCGTGCGCGAACATCAGCATCTTGCCCGGCGTCAGGTGCGGCTCGATGGCATCCTTGAACAGGCCCGGCTGCACGAGGTCCGGCACGAGCAGCATGATCACGTCGGCCCACGCCGCCGCGGCCGCCGGGTCGAGCGGCGTGAAGCCCGCCGCTTCAGCCGCTTGCCATCCCCGGCTGCCGGGACGCACGCCCACCCGCACGTCGGCGCCGCTGTCTTTGAGGTTCAGCGCGTGCGCGTGCCCCTGCGAACCGTAGCCCATGACGGCGACGCGCCGTCCGAGAATCGGGGAAAGATCGACATCAGAGTCGTGAATCATCGTCGCCATTGTCAGCCTCGTCTTCGGTCTGTGAAGTCCAATCTTCGACGGCGAGGACGCCGACCTGCCGTCCCAGCAGCGCCACGATTCGCGCCGCGGTCTTATCGGTGCTGTCGAACATGATCGTCGCCTGCACGGTGGCCCGGTCGTGCGAGGCCACGGCCGTGAAGGCCTCGGCGCGCACGCGCTGCCGGCGCAGGATCGACGCCACCCGATCGAGCGCGTCGATGGCGTGCTCGTAGCGGACGACGATCGTTCGGGGTTTCGCGGCGGGCTCGGCGATCACACGTCCGCTCCCGTCTCGGCCAGCGACGTCGACCCGGGCCGTCGGATCATGTCGTTCAGCGCCGCGCCCGGCGACACCATCGGATACACGGTGTCTTCCTGTTCGACGCGGAAGTCCATCACCACCGTGCCGGCCGAGGCGCGCGCGTGCCGCAGCGCCGCGGGCATGTCGGCGCGCGAGGTCACGCGCACGCCGGGCAGCCCGTGAGCGTCGGCCAGCTTCACGTAGTCGGGCGACGACATCGGCGTCGCCGAATAGCGGCGGTCGTGGAAGAACTGCTGCCACTGCCGCACCATCCCGAGATAGCCGTTGTTGATGATGGCGACGTTGACCTTCACGCCCTCCTGCACGATCGTCTGCAGCTCGGCCTGTGTCATCTGGAACCCGCCGTCGCCGACGATGGCCCACACCTCGCGGTCGGGACACGCGATCTTCGCGCCGATGGCCGCGGGCAGGCCGAAGCCCATCGTGCCGAGGCCGCCGGAGGTGATGAAGGTGCCGGCCTCGGCCACCCTGTAGTACTGCGCGGCCCACATCTGGTGCTGGCCGACGTCGGTGACGACGATGGCGCGGCCCTCGGTGGCGCGCCAGATGTCGTGGATCACGTGTGCGGCGCACAGCCGGCCGTTGTCGGGCAGCTCCTCGATGTCGCGGACGGTGGGCCCGCCGGCGAGCTCGCCGATGCGCGTCAGCCACGCGTCGCGGCGCGCGGCGCGCACCTGCGGCAGCCAGTCCTGCAGCACCGCGCGAAGGTCGCCGGCGATTGCCACGTCGGCGCGTACGTTCTTGTGCAGCTCCGACGGATCGATGTCGATGTGGATCTTCTTCGCGTGGGGGGCGTAGGAGGCGAGCTTGCCCGTGACCCGATCGTCGAAGCGCATGCCGAGCGCGAGCAGCAGGTCCGCCTCCTGGATGGCGTCGTTGACCCAGGCCTCGCCGTGCATGCCCATCATGCCGAGGTTGAGCGGGTGATGGGCCGGCACCGCGCCGATGCCCAGCAGCGTCATCGCCACCGGGATGTGGGCGTGCTCGGCGAGGGCGCGCACTTCACCGGTCGCGCCGCTCTTGAGAATGCCGTGGCCCGCGAGGATCACCGGCCGCGTCGCCGTGGCGACGAGCGCCGTCGCCGCCTCGAGCGAGTCGGCGATCGGCGCCGTCGTGTCCGGCGCCGCGCACCGGTCCGGGCAGTTCTTCAGGCTGACGGGCGCCTGCGGCTCGAAGTCAGCCTCTTCCTGCTGCGCGTTCTTCGTGATGTCGACCAGCACCGGGCCCGGCCGGCCCGAGGTGGCAATGCGGAAGGCGTCGCGCAGGGTCGGCGCAATGTCGGCGGCGCGCGTGACCAGGAAGTTGTGCTTCGTGATCGTCAGCGTGATGCCGGTGATGTCGGTTTCCTGGAACGCATCCGATCCGAGCAGCGCTTCGGGCACCTGGCCGGTGATGCAGACGATCGGAATGGAATCCATCATCGCGGTGGCGATGCCGGTGACGAGGTTGGTCGCGCCCGGGCCCGACGTGGCCACCGCGACGCCGACCCTGCCGCTGGCGCGGGCGTAGCCGTCGGCCATGTGCGTGGCGCCCTGCTCGTGCCGCACCAGGACGTGCCGAATCGGATGGTCGAGCAGCGCATCGTACGCCGGCAGGATGGCCCCGCCCGGATAGCCGAAGACCGTATCGACACCCTGTTCGACCAGGCACGACCAGATGATGTGAGCTCCGCGTTGCTTCATATTCCTCTCGTAAGGCGCCCCTAAAGGGGCGCCCTACAAGTGTCCTTGTAGGGCACCGCCTTAGCGGTGCCGTGATCTCTAGGTAATGACACGCTGCCGTTCGAAGGCCGCAATGTCGGGCTCGTGCGCGAGAATCAGATCGATTTCGTCCTTGCCCTCAAGCAGCCGCTGCCGCGAGGCCGCGTCAATCGTGAAGGACTCCCTGAGGCCGTGCGCATCGCGCACCTCGCGCTGTTCCAGGTCGACGTCGACTTCGTAGCCGTCGCCGGCGCCGGCGCGATCGAGGATCGCCGCGACCGCGGCGTCAGGCAACGTCACGGGCAGCAGCCCGTTACCGATGCAGTTCAAGCGGAAGATGTCCGCGAACGACGGCGCGATGACCACCCGGAAGCCGGCATCGGCGAGGGACCAGGCGGCGTGCTCGCGCGACGAGCCGCAGCCGAAGTTCGGGCCGGCGGCGAGCACCGTGGTGCCGGCGTACTGTGGCTGGTTCAGGACGAACGACGGATCCAGCTGCCCATCGGGCGTCCGCCGCCAGTCATAGAACAGGAACGGTCCGAAGCCGGTGCGCTCGATCCGCTTGAGGAATTGCTTCGGGATGATCTGATCGGTGTCGACGTGGCTCCGCCCTAGCGGCGCGACGCGGCCGCGATGCGTGCGAAACGGTTCGCGGCCTGTCCCGAGCGCAGTCGAGGGAGCGGACATCACCGGTACTCCCACTGGCGGACGTCGGTGAAGTGGCCTTCGATGGCGGCGGCCGCCGCCATTGCGGGGCTGACCAGGTGCGTGCGCCCGCCGCGGCCTTGCCGGCCTTCGAAATTGCGATTGCTCGTGGAGGCGCAGCGCTCGCCTTCGCCGAGCACGTCGTCGTTCATGCCGAGGCACATCGAGCAGCCCGGCTCCCGCCACTCGAAGCCGGCGTCGGCGAACACGCGGTCGAGGCCTTCGCGTTCGGCGTCCGCCTTGACCTGTTGCGACCCGGGAACCACCAGCGCGCGCACGCTGGCGTGGACGCGGTGGCCGCGCGCGACATCCGCCGCGGCCCGCAGATCGGCCAGCCGGGCGTTGGTGCACGAGCCGATGAAGACGCGATCGATCGGCAGCCGCTCGATGGGCGTGCCCGGCGTGAGGCCCATGTAGACCAGCGCGCGCTCCATCGCCCTGGCATCGCCTTCGGAGGCGGCGCCCGCGGGGTCCGGCACGTGTCCCGTGACCGGCTGCACCATGTCGGGCCGCGTGCCCCAGGTGACGAGCGGCGCCAGCGCGTTCACGTTGATCAGGATCTCGGCATCGAAGCGCGCGTCCGAGTCGCTTGGAAGCGCCGACCAGCGCCTCGCGGCGTCGTCCCAGTCGGCGCCCTTCGGCGCGTGCGGGCGGCCCTTCAAATAGGCGAGCGTGGTGGCGTCTGGCGCGACCAGCGCCATGCGGGCGCCGGCCTCGATGCTCATGTTGCAGAGCGTCATGCGCTCGTCCATCGAGAAGCCGGCGGCCAGCGGCCCGGCGATTTCGAGCGCGTATCCGGTGCCGCCGCTGAACCCGAGGCGGGCGATGATCGCCAGCGCCACGTCCTTGGCGGTGACGCCGGGGCTGAGCGTGCCGGCCAGCACCACGCGCATCGCCTTGGGTTTCTGCTGGACCAGGCACTGCGTCGCCAGCACGTGCTCGACTTCGGAGGTGCCGATGCCGAAGGCCAGCGCGCCGAAGGCGCCGTGCGTGCTCGTGTGGCTGTCGCCGCAGACGATGGTCGTGCCGGGCAGCGTGAGGCCGAGCTCCGGGCCGATCACGTGCACGATCCCCTGCCGTCCGCTGCTGAAGTCGAACAGCGGCACGCCAAAGGCGGTGGTGTTGGCGCGCAGCGCTTCCACCTGCGCCCGCGCGAGCGGATCGGCGATCGGCAGGTGCCGCGCCGTGGTCGGCACGTTGTGATCGACGGTGGCAAAGGTGAGATTGGGACGCCGCACCGGGCGACCGGTAAGGCGCAGGCCCTCGAAGGCCTGCGGCGAGGTGACCTCGTGAACCAGGTGGCGATCGATGTAGAGCAGCGTCCGGCCGTCGTCCAGCACGCGCACGACGTGCGCGTCCCACACCTTGTCGAGCAGCGTGCGGCCCCCCCGGGTGCTCGGGTGCCCGGGTGCCTTGGTATCAGACGGCATGGTAAGCGTGGCGCCGATCGCGCACCTCGGCCAGCGCGTCTTCGATGGCCTGACCCATTTCGTGGGTGGACAACACGCGCTCGTCGGGGCCCGCCAGGTCGCGGGTGCGGGCGCCGGCGGCCAGCGCGTCTTCGATCGCGTGATCGACTTCGGCGGCCTCGTTGTCCATGCCCGCCGTGAAGCGCAGCAGCATCGCGGCGCTGGCGATGGCGCCGATCGGATTCGCCCAGCCCTTGCCGGCGATATCGGGCGCGGAGCCGTGGACGGGTTCGTAGAGATCGACCCGGCCGCCAAGCGTGGCCGATGGCAGCAGTCCGAGGGAGCCCGCGATGGAGGCCGCCTGATCGCTCAGGATGTCGCCGAACAGGTTGTCGCAGAGCATGACGTCGAAGCTGGTCGGCGTGGTCGCGAGCCGCATCGCGCAGGTATCGACGTAGACGTGCTCGAGCGCGATGTCCGGGTAGTCCTTGGCGACGTCCGACACCACGGCGCGCCACAACCGTGAGGTCTCGAGCACGTTGGCCTTGTCGACCGACGCGACGCGGCCGCGGCGCTCCCGCGCCCGGTCGAACGCGACCCTGGCCACGCGATCGATCTCGTGACGCGAGTAGATCAACGTATTGAAGGCGGTGTCGCCGGACGCTTCGAATCCGCGCGGCTCGCCGTAATACAAGCCGCCCAGGAGCTCGCGCACGATCAGCAGGTTGGCGCCGCGGACCCGATCCGGTTGAAACGCGGTCCGCTTCGCCAGCGGGGCGTAACAGATCGCCGGCCGCAGGTTGGCAAAGCCGCCGAGGGCCTGGCGCAGCGCGAGCAGCGCCGCCTCCGGACGTTCGGATGGCAGGCGGCCGTCGAACTTCGGATGCCCGACGGCGCCGAGCAGCACGGCATCGGCGCCCAGGCACGCTTCCAGGGTCGCCTGCGGCAGGCCCGCGTCTTCGGCGTCGATGGCGGCGCCGCCAATGGCGTGCGTGCTGAACACGAACGCCTGGCCGGCGTGCTCGCCGACGTTCTTCAGGATCCGCACGGCTTCCGCCGTCACTTCCGGGCCGATGCCGTCGCCGGGCAGGAGCGCGATCTTCAGTGCCACGGCGTCTCTCCCGGACGTGAACCGGCCGTCGTGCCGATGCCGACGGGCGCCGCGAACTCGTCGCGGATGATGGCCGCGAGCTGATCGTCGTTCACCGACTTGGTGCGATCGGCCAGCGCCGTCACGCGGGTGTAGAGCCGCTCGAGCTCGGGCTGCCGCAGGCGATGGCCCAGGGCGCGGCAGCGCGCGTCGAGCCCGCGCATGCCGGAATGCTTGCCGAGCACCAGCCGCGTGCCGGGCGCGCCCACCGTTTCGGGGCGCATGATTTCGTAGGTCAGCTCGTGCTTGAGCATGCCGTCCTGGTGAATGCCGGCCTCGTGGGCAAACGCGTTGGCGCCGACGATCGCCTTGTTGGGCGGCACCGAGACGCCGACGATCGCCGACAGCACGCTGCTGGTCGGCACGAGCGCCTGCGTGTGAATGCCGGTGTGATGGGGCAGCGCGTCGGAGCGGACCTCGAGGGCCATCACGATCTCTTCGAGCGAGGCGTTGCCGGCACGCTCGCCGATGCCGTTGATGGTGCATTCGACCTGGCGCGCGCCGGCCTGCACCGCCGCGATCGAGTTGGCGACCGCCAGGCCCAGATCGTTGTGGCAATGTGCCGACAGCACCGCCAGGGTGCCGATGTGCCGCGCCACGGTGGTGAACATCCGCTCGATGTCCGCGGGCAGCGCATAACCGACGGTATCCGGCAGGTTGATGGTGGTGGCGCCGGCACGGACCGCGGCGACGGCCACCTCGCCCAGGAACCCGAGATCGGTGCGGGTGGCGTCTTCCGCCGAAAACTCCACGTCGTCGCAATACGCGCGGGCGTGGGCGACCGCCGTGCGGACCTGTTCGAGGCACTGCTGCCGCGTGATGCGCAGCTTGTGCTCCAGGTGAATGTCGGAGGTGGCG
>MELE01000213.1:0-1941 GCA_001768615.1 Acidobacteria bacterium RIFCSPLOWO2_12_FULL_67_14b
AGAATGGCGAGCGACCCTGCGCGCCGAGCCTAAGGTGGCGAGGCTGCTACTGCGTCGTTTGGTGGAGCCATTGACGCTACACGACGAAAGCACCCGGCCTGAATGGATTAGGTGTGAAGCGCCAGCTAAGCCCGCGCTTTTGGATGGGCTGGTACATCATGTGACGTCCCCGAGGGGATTGAAACCCGTGCTCGCGCGCTGAGGTGTCTCCCGGCGTGAGCTCGAGTGAGGCGATGACAAGCATCAGATCGTCAAATCGACCGGAGCCTACGCAGGCGTTTTGCGGTTCTTGGCGTCCATAGCTCCAGCGCCTAATGTGGCAAGGGAGATTTGACCGCCGAACCGAGAGGACGGAGCGACTCCGTCCTCGGAGTCGCTCCGTCCGCGCGAACGCCGGGAGACACCTCAGCGCGCGTTCAGCGTGCCTATCTCGCTGCGACTGAGCCTGCCATCTCGCTATGAGTGGATGCCTGGAGCCTCATGCCCTGTGCGTTCCACGTACTCGATATACGAACCCGGGTATGCGTGTGGAGTGGCGTCGGTTCCCGACTCGCCGCCCAGCTCCAGCACCCGGTTGCTGAGCCCTCGCAGGAACGTGCGGTCGTGCGAGACGAAGATCATCGTGCCGTCGAACGAGCCAAGCGAGTCCACCAGCATTTCCTTCGTCGCCAGATCCAGGTGATTCGTCGGCTCGTCCAGCACCAGGAAGTTCGGCGGATCGAACAGCATCCGCGCCATCACCAGGCGTGATTTCTCGCCGCCCGACAGCGCCCGGATCCTCTTGTCCACATCGTCTCCCGAAAACTGGAAGGCGCCGGCAAGCGAGCGCAGGGCGCCCAGGCCCTCGCGCGGAAAGTCCTGCTGCAGTTGCTCGATCACCGTCAGGTCGGCGTCGAGCAGGTCGAGCGACTGCTGCGCGAAGTAGCCCATCTTCAGGCTCGCGCCCAGTCGGATCTTGCCGTCATCCGGGGCGAGTGCGCCCGACAGCATCTTCAGCAGCGTCGTCTTGCCGGCGCCGTTCCTGCCCATCACCGCCCAGCGCTCGCCGCGACGGATCGTCAGGTTGAAGCCGTCGTAGATCACGCGCTTGCCGTAGGCCTTGTGCAGGTCCTCGATCACGGCGACCTGGTCGCCCGAGCGCGGCGGGTCCCTGAACTCGAAACGCACGACGACGCGCTGCCTGGGCAGCTCGAGCTTCTCGATCTTGTCGAGGGCCTTGATCCGGCTCTGCACCTGCGCCGCCTTCGCGGCGTGGGTCTTGAAGCGGTCGATGAACCGCTGCTCCTTCGCCAGCATCGACTGCTGGCGCGCATAGGCCGCTTCCTTGTTGGCCTCCCGCAGCGCCCGCTCGCGCTCGTAGAAGTCGTAGTCGCCCGAGTAGACGGTGATCTCGCCGCCGTCGATCTCGGCGATCTTCGAGACGATGCGGTTCATGAACTCGCGGTCGTGCGAGGTCATCAGCAGCGCGCCGTCGTGCGTCTTGAGGAAGCTTTCGAGCCAGATGATTGACTCGATATCGAGATGGTTGGTCGGTTCGTCCATCAATAGCACGTCGGGGCGGCCGAGCAGCACCCGCGCCATCGCCACCCGCATCTTCCAGCCGCCCGAGAGCGCGCCGACGTCGCCGTCGATGCGGTCGTCGTCGAAGCCGAGGCCGTGCAGCACTTCGCGGGCCTGGCTTTCGAGCGCGTAGCCGCCCAGGTGGTCGTACTCCTCCTGCACCTCGCCGAAGCGCGCCAGGATCCGGTCCATGTCGTGGGCCCGGGCGGGATCCGCCATCGCCTGCTGCAGTTCCTCGAGTTCGTGATGCAGCGTGCCGGCGCGGCCGCTGCCGGCGATGGCCTCGTCGAGCACCGAGCGCCCCGACATCTCCTCGACGTCCTGCCGGAAGTAGCCGATGCTCAGCTTCCGGGGGACGGTGACCTCGCCTTCGTCGGGCGC
>MELE01000213.1:1947-3340 GCA_001768615.1 Acidobacteria bacterium RIFCSPLOWO2_12_FULL_67_14b
GCCCACGATCATCCGGAAAATGGTGGTCTTGCCCGCGCCGTTGGGGCCGACGAGCCCGACTTTCTCGCCTGGGTTCAACTGGAAGGAGGCGTCGACGAAGAGCAGTTGCCTGCCGTACTGCTTGTTGATGTTGGCAAAAGAGATCATGAGAACTTACAAGCGTAGCCGAAAAACAGGAGATCAGGAGGGCGACAGGAAGGGCTACGGCCTCGCGCGGACCTCGATCAGGGCGCCGTCGATCGCCTGATCGCTCGGGTGCACGACCACTTGACGGCCCGCGTCGAGGCCTGACCGGATCTCCGCTTCCTCGGCATTCCGCTGACCGACCTCCACCGTCACGCGCTGGAGCCGGTCGCCGTTGACGACGAAGACCGACCAGCCGTCGCCCTGGCGCACGAGCGCGCTGGTGGGCACCCTCACCACTTCGGCTTCCTCCCAGATGACGATGCGGACCTCCACGCGGTAGCCGTCGCCGAGCGCCTTCCACGCTTCGGCCGGGTCCGCGAAGTCCATCAGCACGTTGACGCGCTGCTCCTCGACGCCAAGGGCCGAGATCTTCGTGAAGCCCGACGGCTCCACCCGGCGCACGGTCGCGGCCAGCACGCGGTCGCCGCCCCATTGCTCGACGCGCACTTTCGCTCCCGGCTTCACCCGGACGGCGTCGGTTGACAGCAGGTCCGACACAATCTCGAGGTCGGTCACGGGATTGCCGATCTCCAACAGCGGCTCACCGGCGTTCACGACGCTCTCGCTTTCGCGCAGGCGCTTCAACACCACGCCGTCCACCGGAGCCGTGACCGTCAGGACCCGGCCGCTCGCCTCGATCGTCGGCACCATCAACCGCGCGTTGGCCTGGTCGAACTGCGATCGGCCGGCGGCGACCGCAAACTCCGCCGCGCGCACCCCTTCTTCCGCCGCCTGTGCGTTGGACTCGGCTGCGTCAACCGCCTGCACCGTGGTCAACTGGGCTGCCGCGAGCTCGCGCTGGCGCCTCAGGTCGGCCCGGGCAAGCTCCACGGCGGCGGTCGCGCGGCGCAGTTCCGCCTCCGCCCGTCCCAGGGCCGCGCGCGCGGTGGCCACCCCCGCCTCGGCTTCCGCGCGCGTACGCGCGTCGATCAACGCCGGCGCTTCGGCGCGAAGCCGCGCGACCACGGTCCGGCCGCGCACCACCGGATCGCCGGGTTCGAGTTCACTGCGCAGCACCCGTCCGGTGAGCGGCGCCGAGACGACGTAGCGATGGCGGACGCGGGTCTCGCCCTCGTCGTCGACGGTCACGGCGAGCGGCCCACGCGTGCTTGGCATCACATCCACCGGCACCGGTGTCGGCAACATCGCCACCGCCACCACGGCGCCCACCAACAGCAGGACGACAAGCCAACGTCGATACCGGGCA
>MELE01000213.1:3352-6701 GCA_001768615.1 Acidobacteria bacterium RIFCSPLOWO2_12_FULL_67_14b
CCGGGCAAAGGCGCGCATGAACTACTCCCTCGACTTCAGTACTGCGACCAGATCGAGCCGGTCCAGCCGCCGCCTCACGGCCAATGCCGACAGGGCCGCGGCGGCGATGATGGTGAGCCACCCCCACGCCATCGTGGCTGGAGTCACGATGAACGGAATGCGGTACACCTCGTTCTGGAAGATCGTCATGATGAACAAGCCAAGCCCGTATCCGATCAGGGTACCGCACGGAAGCGACAGCAAGGTCAGGATCGCGAGCTCACCGAGCAGGATCGACGAGATCTCGCCGCGCGTGAAACCGAGGACTCGCAGGCTGGCCAACTCCCGTTCCCGCTCCGACAGCGAGATCCGGGCCGCGTTGTAGACCACGCCCACGGCGATGATGGCGGCAAACACCACGTTGATGCCGATTGTCAGGTTCATGTTCTGCGCCATCACGTCGCGGAAGTTCCTGAGCGCCGCCTCACGAATCGCCACGCCGGCGACGACGGGGGTCAGCTTCAGCCGCGCGTAGAGCGGCTCGAGCGCTGCCGGGTCGACCTGCAGGTAGGCACCCGAGACCGTGCGCCCTTCGCGCATCAGCCGGCCCAGCGCCGCGATGTCCATGTACGCCTGCAGCCCCATGATGTCGTCAATCACGCCCGCGACGCGCACTTGCCGCACCGGCCGCCTGCCTTCGAGCACCTCAACCTGCACCATGTCGCCGGGACCGGCACCCAGCACGACGCCCAGCATGCGCGACAGCACCAGCCCCTCGGGCGGCAACGGCCGCGGCCGGCCCTGCTGATCGACGACCCGGTTGAGGTCGGGGTCCGGGTTCAGCCCCGTCAGTGCCAGCGTCCGCGAGCGCGCGCCCACCCGCAGGCGAGCGGGTACAACGCGCATGGGCTCCACCGACATGACGCCCGGCATCGATGCCATGCCGTGCAGGGCCGCGGACGACCTCGGCTCGACGAACGTCACCGTGACGTCCTGCCGCATGCCGTCGTTGAACTGCCGCGCGATCAGCACCTCCATGGCATCGATGAAGCCGAAGCCAATCAGCAGGATGGCTCCGCCGAACGCAATGCCCACCACCGACGCCAGCGCGCGCAGCGGCTGGCGCTCGAGGTTGCGGAGCACCATGCGCGCACCCTGGCCGAGCGCGCGCTGAATCCGCGGCGTTTCGATGATGCTGGCGCGGTACCGGGCCGGCGACTCCGGCCGCATGGCCTCGGCCGGCGGTACCCGCACGGCGCGGCGGACGGCCGAGATCGCGCCGATGGCGGCCGACACAAACGCCAGCGCCATCGCGCCCAGCGCGACGGCCGCCGACAGCCGGTAGTCGAGCGACGGGAACCGGAAATACTGGTTGTACAGCTGGATCATCTGCGCGCCCAGCCACGCCCCGACGGCCACGCCGGCGAGGGCCCCGAGCGACGCGATGATGAGCGCCCACTTGAAGTAGTGCCAGCCCAGCTCGCGGTTCGAGTAGCCGAGCGCCTTCAGCGCCGCCAGCTGCGGCCGCTGCAGCGCCAGCGCCCGCGCCAGGGCGACGTTCAGGACGAACGCGGCGACGGCCAGGAAGATCGCCGGGATGATGAACCCGAAGGTGCTGAGCTGCACCAGCTCGTTGTCCAGTGTCCACGCCGACTGCTGCAGCCGCCGTGGCACCGCGCCGAGACCGCCGAACGGTTCCACGAGCCGATCGAGATCCGCGATCACCTCCTCGACCGGGAAGCCCGGCATCACGCGCAGGCTGACGTCGTTGAAGCCTCCCTCCATGTCGAACGCGGCCGCCAGCGCGCGTCGCTCCATCCAGAGCAGCGCAAAGCGTCGGTTGTCTGGAATCATCTCGCCGGGGCGGATGCTGAAGACGTACTCGGGCGAGAGCGCCACGCCGACGATGGTCAGCCGCCGCCGGCGGCCGTTGATGATGGCCGTGATCGGGTCGCCAGGCGACATCTGGTTGGCTTCGGTAAAGACTTCGCTGGCGAGCACTTCGTCGGGCCGCCCGGCCTCGGGCCACCGGCCCGCGCGCAGAAACACGTCGTTCAGCGCCGGCCGGCCGCGTGACGGCACCGAGATGAGCCGTCCGGTGGCGGGCTCCAGCAGGCCGGGCACATCCAGCGTCACGTCGGCCACCACGCGCGTGTCGACGATGGACACGCCGGGGATCGCCCGCAGGTCCGCCTCGAGGCTCGAGGGCGCCCGCTTGAGCATCGCGAACACGTCGGCGAATCGCTGCCGTTCGTAGTAGGTATCCACCGTGCGCTGCAGGGAATCGAAGTTCGACAGATACGTGACGAACATCACCACGCCGGCCGCCATCACCGATCCGATGGCCACCGCCTGGCTGCGCATCTCCCACAGGTCGCGCAGCAGCTTCTTGTCGAGCGCCGCAATCGGCAGGCGGCCTACCATTGGATCTCCCGTGCCGCGCGCCGCGTCTCGTTGCGGCTGACGCCGGCGATGTTGCCGTCGGCGAGGCGCACCACGCGATGGGCCATTCCGGCGATGGCCGCGTTGTGCGTGATGACCACCGTGGCCGTCCCGAGCTCGCGATTGACCCGTTCGATGGCCTCGAGCACGACCACGCCGGTCGTGATGTCCAGCGCACCGGTGGGCTCGTCGCACAGCAGCACGTCGGGCCGCTTGGCAATGGCCCGCGCAATGGCCACGCGCTGCTGCTCGCCGCCCGAGAGCTGCGCCGGGAAGTGGTCCAGGCGGTGCTCGAGCCCGACCAGCGCCAGCGCCTCTTCGGGCGTCATCGGGTGATCGGTGATCTCCGTCACCAGCGCCACGTTCTCGCGCGCCGTCAGACTCGGGATCAGGTTGTAGAACTGGAACACGAATCCGACGTGCTCCCGGCGGTACTCCGTCAACGCCGCCTCGCCCGCCGTCGTCAGGTCGTGATCCTTGTAGACCACGTGGCCCGCGGTGGGAATGTCGAGGCCGCCAAGAATGTTCAGCAGCGTGGACTTGCCGCTGCCCGAAGGACCGAGCAGGACGACGAATTCGGCGGGGAAGAGGTCGAAGTCCACGCCGCGCAGCGCGTGCACTTCGAGTTCGCCCATGGGATAGACCTTGGTGATGCCGCGCGCGATGAAGACCGGCGTGTCGGAGGTGATGAAACCATGGTAGTGCAACGTTTGAACTTCGAAGGGGATAGACCTATCATCCGCCGTATGAAATGGACGCGCGCGGTTATGGCCGTGGCGGTGCTCTGCGCCGGAGGCGGCCGGGTGGCGGCCCAGGATGCCCCGGGGAAGAACCCCCTCGAAGGGAACGCGGAGGCCATTCGCGCCGGCATGGGCGGGTTCCGCCTGCGCTGCGCCGATTGCCATGGCACCGATGCCCGCGGCGTCCG
>MELE01000214.1:0-2889 GCA_001768615.1 Acidobacteria bacterium RIFCSPLOWO2_12_FULL_67_14b
CAGCGCGCCATCCTGTCGCGAAGGGCGAAGCGAATTTAGCCGTGCGAGGGGAGACTCGTTCGCCTCGCATGAGGGCGCCTCGCCAGCGCGGAGCGGTGCCTCTCCCCGCCCGCTCCGCACAGCGTCGGGCGACCCCCACGCCACAAGCGCAGGCGAACGTAACGCAACGAGGGGGTGATTTCAGAAAAAGCGGAGAGATTACGGTGCGCTTCATGAGCGCATCCCAACGCTTTTTGCTGAAATCACCCCCTCGTTGCGTGTGAGCCGGCGCGATACCCGTGTCTGACTAGAGTCCGGCGATCTTGGTAATGATCGACCGCCCTTCGCGGGCCGTGCCGCCGGCGTTGCTGGCCACGCGCTGGATCGTGATCGTCAGCGTCTTCTGCGACGTCGCGCCCTCCGGCGTCTTCACCGTCGCGTTGATCACGACGTCCTTGCTGATCGTCTCCCCCTGGAACGTCTTGGCATCGAGCGGTGGCTGGTTCGGCTGCGTCAGCGACGCTTCCGCCAGGCCGGTGCCCGTCGAGATCGCCGTGCGCGCGACGGCCACGGCCTTCGCATGCGCCGAGATGCCCTCGCGCCACTTGTTCCATTCGAGCCTCACCTTTTCCTGGGCGGGCGTCAGCCTGGCGGTGGGGTTCAACTGCTCGATCTTGAGCACTTCCTCAATCGCCTTGATGTTCGCGTTCTGGTATTCGATCTTCGTCTTCAGGAACGCGGTCTCTTCCTCGCGCGCCTTCTGTTCCGCCTCGAACAGGGCGGCGAAGGTAAGCGGCGTCCGGGTTTCGGGGCTGATGCTGGTGATCGAGAAGTCTTCGACCGTGCCCCGCGTGCGCGGGTCGAGCTCGACCGCCGACATCCGGCCCACGGTCGTGTTGTCGCGCGAGCGGGCGGCGCGGAAGAACTGCGTCAGGAATTGCTGCTCCGGGGGGCGTGAGCAGCCCACCTCGAGTGCAATCGCCGGAACCAGCAGGAGAGCGGCAGCTAGCTTCTTCATGAGTTTTCTCCAGTCCCTTCAGGACCTGTCGGAACCTCGTCGCCCGTGGGCACTTCGTCCGCCTTCTCAACCAACGCAACCGACACGATCTTGTCCGCCTCTTCCAGGTCCATCAGCCGCACGCCCTGCGTGGCGCGGCCGATGGTGCGAATCTCGTTCGCCGGTGTCCGCAGGATCTTGCCCTGCTCGGTGATCACCAGCAGCTCCTCGTTGTCGTGCACCTGGGCGATGCCGACGACGTGGCCGTTCTTGTCGGTGACCTCGAGGTTCTTCAGCCCGTAGCCGCCGCGGCCCTGCACGCGGTACTCGTCGAGCTCGGTCTTCTTCGCGTAGCCCTTCTCGGTGACCGTCAGCAGGGTGCCGCCCGGCTTCACGACTTCCATCGCCACGACCTGGTCGCCCTCGCGAAGCTGGATGCCGCGCACGCCGTAGGCGGTGCGGCCCATCGGCCGCGTGTCGGCCTCGGGGAACCGGATCGCCATGCCGTCGCGGGTGCCGATGAAGATCTCGCTCTCGCCGTCCGACAGCTGCACCGCCATCACCGCATCGTCTTCTTCGATGCCCATCGCGATGATGCCGCCGGCGCGCGGGTTCGAGAACGCCGAGAGCTCCGTCTTCTTGACCGTGCCCTTGCGCGTGCCCATGACGATGAAGCGCTGATCGTCGAATTCCTGGACGGCGATCATCGCGGCGATCTTCTCGCCCGCTTCCATCTGCACGAGGTTCGCCACCGACTTGCCCTTGCCGTCGGCGCCGACGTCCGGGATCTCGTGGACCTTCAGCCAGTAGGCGCGGCCGCGGTCCGAGAAGATCATCATGTAGGAGTGCGTCGAGGCCACGAAGAGGTGGTTGACCACGTCCTCTTCGCGCGTGCGCATGCCAATGCGGCCCTTGCCGCCGCGGTTCTGCGTCCGGTAGGTCGTGATCGGCGTCCGCTTGATGTAGCCGGTGTCGGTCACCGTCACCGCGACGTCTTCCTCGGCGATCAGGTCCTCGATGCTCAGCTCGCCTTCGTCTTCGATCAGCTCCGTGCGCCGCGGATCCGCGAACCTCGCTTTGATCGCCTTCAGCTCGTCGAGGATGATCTTGAGGAGCAGCGGCTGGTTGGCGAGGGTGTTCCGCAGTTTGGCGACGAGCGCCGTCAGCTCCGCCAGTTCGTTGAGGATCTTGTCACGCTCGAGCCCGGTCAGGCGCTGGAGCTGCATGTCCAGGATCGCCTGCGACTGGACGTCCGACAGCCCAAAGTTCGCGATCAACCCGGTCTTCGCTTCGGGCGGGTTCTTCGAGCCGCGAATCAGCTTGATCACCGCGTCGAGGTTGTCGAGGGCGATCTTCAGGCCGTCGAGAATGTGCGCCCGGGCCTCCGCCTTCCGCAGCTCGAACTCGATGCGCCGGCGCACCACCTCGCGCCGGAAGTCGATGAACAACTCGATCACGTCGAGCAGGCTCAGCACCTTCGGGCGCCCGGCCACGATCGCCAGCGTGATGATCCCGAACGACTGCTGCAGCTGCGTGTGCTTGTAGAGGTTGTTGAGGACGACCTCGCCGACCTCGCCGCGCTTGAGCTCGATCACGATCCGCATGCCGTCGCGGTCCGACTCGTCGCGCAGGTCCGAGATGCCGTCGATGGCCTTGTCGCGCACCAGCTCGGCGATTCGCTCGAGCAGCCGCGTCTTGTTCAGCTGATACGGGATCTCGTGGACGATGATCTGCTGGCGATCGCCCTTCTTGGTGGTCTCGATTTCGGTCTTCGCGCGGATCTGGATGGAGCCGCGGCCCGTCAGGAACGCCTCGTGAATGCCGCGCTTGCCAACGATCTGCCCGCCGGTGGGGAAGTCCGGCCCCGGGATCAGCCGGATCAGCTCCTTGAACTTCTGCTCGCGCGTATAGAT
>MELE01000214.1:2912-47384 GCA_001768615.1 Acidobacteria bacterium RIFCSPLOWO2_12_FULL_67_14b
ACTCGCCTGGACCCATCAGCGTGTTCTCGATAATCCAGACGACGCCGTCGATCACCTCGCCGAGGTTGTGCGGCGGGATGTTCGTGGCCATGCCCACCGCGATGCCGGTCGAGCCGTTGACCAGCAGGTTGGGATAGGTCGCCGGAAACACCGTGGGCTCGGTCGTCGTTTCGTCGAAGTTCGGGACGAAGTCTACCGTGTCCTTGTCGAGGTCTTCCATCAGGCTTTCGGCGAGCGCCTCGAGCCTGGCTTCCGTGTAGCGATAGGCGGCCGGCGGGTCGCCATCGACCGAGCCGAAGTTGCCCTGGCCGTCGACCAGGGTCTTGCGCATGTTGAAGTCCTGGGCCAGGCGCACGAGCGTGTCGTACGCGGGCTGGTCGCCGTGCGGGTGGTAGTTGCCGATGACCTCGCCGATCACCTTCGCGCACTTGCGGTAGGCGCGGTTCGAGGCGAGCCCCATCTGGCTCATCGCAAAGAGCACGCGGCGATGCGCGGGCTTGAGCCCGTCGCGAACGTCGGGCAGCGCCCGCCCGATGATTACGCTCATCGCGTAATCCAGGTACGAGCGCTTCATCTCGTCTTCGATGTTGACAAGCGTGCGGGTTTGCTCGGTCTGCGGCATGGAAGGTCATCGTAGGGCCCCCCTCAAAGGGGGGCCCTGCAGGTATCAAATATCCAAATTCTTGACGTCGAGCGCGTTGTCTTCGATGAACTTGCGGCGCGGCTCGACCTGATCGCCCATCAGCGTGGTGAACATCGAGTCCGCCTCGGTATGGTCTTCGGCCTTCACCTGCAGCAACGTCCGGATCTCCGGGTTCATCGTCGTCGTCCACAGCGTCTCGGGGTTCATCTCGCCGAGGCCCTTGTAGCGGTTGATGGCCACGCCCTTGCGGCCCAGGTTGATGAAGTGATCGATGAACTCGTCGACTGAGCGAATCGACACCGGGCCGGCGGCCTTCTGTAGAGGCGGGGCTTTAGCCCCGCCTGCCTCCGGCGCCACGCCAATGGCCGCCAGCGCGTCCTTCTCGTCGGCGCTGAGCGCGACGGCCTCTTCCACCGCCTCAGCTTCCTCGGCAGCGGCCTTGATGCCGTCCGAGACGCGCGCGTCGACCGGCGCCTTGCGCATCGCGCGGATCAGGTTCTTGATTTCCGAATAGCTGGCCGCCAGCGTGCGGTACTCGCCCGAGGTCACAAACTCGGGACCGATCTGGTCGACGCGCGAGTAGCCGGTCGCCCGATTGTCGATCCGCAGCAGCCACGAGTTGTGTTCTTCATCGCGGACGATGGTGACGTCGCGGATGGGCGTGGTCAGCTGATCGGCGAGGCCCTGGAGCGGAGCCTGGTGCTCGAAGAAGCCGCGATCGCGCACGTCACGGTCGAGCAGCGCCTCGACCACGTCGCGGGCGTGGCCGCGGCGCTCGACCGTGTGCAGCACGTTGCGGTAGGCGATCAGCCCGTGCAGCAGCTTCTCGAGCCCGGCGCCGGCGTATTCGACGCCGTCGGCCGATCGGACCGTGCGCGACTCGACGGCGCGGTGCACCAGGAAGTTTTCGAGCGCGCGCTCGTCCTTGATGAACGTCTCGGACTTGCCGCGCTTGGCGCGGAACAGCGGCGGCTGCGCGATGTAGATGTGCCCGCGCTCGACCAGCATCGGCATCTGGCGGTAGAAGAACGTCAGCAGCAGCGTGCGGATGTGCGAGCCGTCGACGTCGGCGTCGGTCATGATGATCACGCGGTGGTAGCGCAGCTTGTCGATGTCGAAATCGTCGGTGCCGATGCCGCAGCCGAGCGCCGCGATCATCGTCTTGATTTCGTCGGAGCTGAGCATGCGATCGAGCCGCGCCCGCTCCACGTTCAGGATCTTGCCCTTGATCGGCAGGATGGCCTGGAAGCGCCGGTCGCGGCCCTGCTTGGCCGAGCCGCCGGCCGATTCGCCTTCGACGATGTAGATCTCGGCCTTCGCCGGGTCGCGTTCCTGGCAGTCGGCCAGCTTGCCGGGCAGCGAGCTGCCGTCGAGCGCGCCCTTGCGGCGGACCAGGTCCCGCGCCTTGCGCGCCGCATCGCGCGCCCTGGCGGCATCCACGGTCTTCTGGACCACCTTCCGCGCGATGGCCGGGTTCTCTTCGAGGAACGCCCCGAGCTTGTCGTTGACGATGGCCTCGACGATGCCCTTGACCTCGGTGTTGCCGAGCTTGGTCTTGGTCTGGCCTTCGAACTGCGGGTTCGGGATCTTGACGCTGATGACCGCGGTCATGCCCTCGCGGATGTCGTCGCCGCTGATCGTCGCGTCCTTCAGGTCCTTCGCCAGGTTGTTGTTGTTCGCGTAGGCGTTGATGCTGCGGGTCAGCGCCGAGCGGAAGCCGGAGAGGTGCGTGCCGCCTTCATGCGTGTTGATGTTGTTGGCGAACGAGAATTCCTGCGGGTTGTAACCGTCGTTCCACTGCATCGCGATCTCGACGTCGATGCCGTCGCGGTTGCCGTGCATGAACACGGCCTTCTCGTTGATCAGGCCCTTGTTCTTGTTCAGGTGCTCGACGAACGACACGATGCCGCCGTCGTAGTGGAACCGGTGGTTCTTCCCGTCGTCGCGCTCGTCGTCCAGCGTGATGGTGACGCCGGCGTTGAGGAAGGCGAGCTCGCGCAGGCGCTGGGCCAGCGTGTCGAAGCTGAAATCGCCGGCCTCGAAAATCTGCGTGTCGGGCTTGAACGTGACCTTGGTGCCGCGGCGCTTGGTCGTGCCGGTCACGGTGAGATCGGTCAGCGGCTTGCCGCGTTCGTAGCTCTGCTGATGCGTCTGCTCGTTGCGCCAGATCTCGAGATCGAGCCGCTCCGACAGCGCGTTCACCACCGACACGCCGACGCCGTGCAGGCCGCCCGACACCTTGTAGGACTTGTTGTCGAACTTGCCGCCGGCGTGCAGCACCGTCAGCGCCACTTCGGCCGCGGGGCGGCCGCTCTCGTGCATGTCCGTGGGAATGCCGCGGCCGTTGTCGATCACCGTGATCGAGTTATCGAGGTGAATCGTGACGTTGACTTCGGTGCAGTACCCGGCGAGCGCTTCGTCGATCGAGTTGTCGACGATCTCGTAGACGAGGTGATGCAGCCCGGCCGGCCCCGTCGAGCCGATGTACATCGCCGGGCGCTTGCGGACCGCCTCGAGGCCTTCGAGGACCTTGATGCTCTCCGCGCCGTAGTCTGCGTTGCCGTTGCCGGCATTTCCGTTCGCGCCGCCCAGGCCGGCCTGGTGTTCTGGTTGTTCCGTTTGTGACATTTATTAGTAGAGGCGGGTCTCCAGACCCGCCTGCAGTCTCAGACGCGCATCGGCATGATGACGTAGGTGTAGTCGTAGCCGTCGGCGCCCACGGGCTTCATCACGGCCTGGCTCACTTCGTCCTTGAGCTCGAGCGCCACGACTTCGGATTCGACAACGCCCAGGAAGTCGAGCACGTATTGGGCGTTGAAGCAGATGGTGAGCGACGGCCCGTTGTATTCGATGGCGATGGGCTCGCGCGCTTCACCAAATTCAGGGCTGCTGGACGTGACCTCGACCTTGCCCTTGTCGAGAATCATCTTCACCGCGCGCGACCGCTCGTTCGAGAGGATCGCCACACGGCGCACCGCCTGGGTCAGGCGATCCCGCTCGAATTCCACGTGCTTGTCGTTGCCGCGGGGAATCACTTTTTCGTAGGCGGGAAACTGTCCGTCGATCATGCGCGAAATCAGGAGCCGCGGGCCGATTTCGAAGAACAAGTGGTTCTCGCCGCGCTCATACTTCACATCGACGTCGCCATCCGCGAGCAGGCGGCCGAGTTCCGCCAGCGTCTTCCGCGGCAGGATGGCCTTGATGTCGTCACCCTTTGTGCCCTCGTGCTTGACGATGACCAGCGCCAGGCGATGGCCGTCGGTGGCCACAAACGTCATCGAGTCGGGCTTGAGCACGAACTGCGCGCCATTGAGGTAGTAGCGCGTGTCTTCACCCGTGATCGCAAACTGTGTGAGTGCCACCATCTGCGCCAGCGACTTGCCCTTGATCGTGGCCTTCGCGCCGCCACCCGCTTCGGGAAGGCTTGGAAAATCTTCGCGCGGCAGCGCCGGCATCTTCGAGCTGAACTGCCCGCCCGACACTCGCACGGTCGTGCCGCCCTTGTCGGTTTCGATGTTGACGTCGCCGTCCGGCAACGCACGCACCACCTCATACAGTTTCTTTGCCGGCAGCGTGGCCGACCCCGGCTTCCCGACCACCGCTTCGCAACGGCTCCGCAGCGCCACCTCGAGATCGGTTGCCAGCAGCGTCACTTCGTTGCCCGAGGCTTCGAGCAACACGTTCGCCAGAATTGGAATGGTGTTCTTGCGCTCGACGATCTGCTGGAAAAATTGCAGTTCCCGCACAAGATCGGCTTTCCTGGCGACCAGTTCCATAGCGGATCTATCCTCTTAGAATTAAGGAAAAGGCGAAGACAATAAAGTATACAGGAAGTAGGTCCTGTTTACTAAATTTCCAACCGCCGTAAAGCCTTTTGAATCAAATATTTAAACTGTGCATTTTTCTGTGGATTAAGGGCGGGTTGCCGGACACGATTTAAGGGGTCTTTCGCCCCATCCACAGGGTTCCACAAAACGTTCACAGGTGAAGGTGTGGATATTATTTAAATTGGTCCAATAACGTCTTAACCTGGTGGTCGAATTCAGGCGTTTTCTTCCGCATTTCCTCGACTTTTTTGATCGAGTGAATCACCGTCGAGTGGTGTTTTCCGCCAAAGCTCCGGCCAATCTCGGGTAGCGACGCGTGCGTGAGCGCCTTGCAGAGATACATGGCAATTTGCCGCGGCATCGCCACCGATTTGGAGTTATTGCGTGACTTGATCTCGGAGAGTTTAAGCTGGTAATACTCGGCCGTGAATTTCTGAATCTGCTCGATCGTGACGGCCTTCTCTTCGTGATCGAGGACGTTGCGCAGCACATCCTGCGCCAGTTCGATCGTCAGCGACTGGTTCTTGAGCGACGCGTATGCGAGCAGGCGGATCAGCGATCCTTCCAACTCGCGGATGTTCGACTTGATGCGGCTCGCCATATACATCGCGACGTTGTCGGGCAGCGGCACCGCCTCGCCTTCCGCCTTCTTCTTCAGGATCGCGACCTTGGTTTCGAGGTCCGGCGACTGGATATCCGCAATCAATCCCCATTCGAAACGCGAGCGCAGCCGCTCTTCCAGAGCGGGAATTTCATGGGGAGGACGGTCGCTGCTGATCACGATCTGCTTCTGCGCGTCGTGCAGCGCGTTGAACGTGTGGAAAAACTCGTTCTGCGTGCCTTCCTTACCGGAGACAAACTGGATGTCGTCGACCAGCAGCACGTCGACGCTGCGATAGCGCGAGCGGAAGTCGAGGATGCGATCGAAGCGCACCGCGTTGATCATCTCGTTCATGAATCGCTCGGACGAGATGTAGGTCAGCACGAGCCCGGGATGATGCTGCACCACGTAGTGGCCGATCGCGTGCATCAGGTGCGTCTTGCCGAGGCCGACGCCGCCGTGGATGAACAGCGGGTTGTACGATCGCGACGGCGTCTCGGCCACCGCGCGGCAGGCCGCGTGCGCAAACTGGTTCGACGGCCCGACGATGAACGAGTCGAATGTGTAGCGGGGAATAAGGCTGCCGACGCGCGCGGGCTCTTCCGCGATCGCCGGCGGCGCCTCGGTGACCACGGCGTGGGGCGCCGCGACGGGCGTCGCCTCGACGTGTCTGGCTTCCGGCCTTCGCGACGCCCCGGCGCCGGCCGCGGCGTCAGGCACGAACACCAGCGTGGCTTCCGGGCGGCCCGCGTCCCTCAGCGCCTCGGCCAGCACCACCGAGTAGTGTTTGGGCAGCCACTCGACGAATAGCGGGTTTGGGACGCGTATCGAGAGCCGAGTCCCGTCATCGTCAAGCAGGCTCGTAGGCTTGAACCAGGTCGAAAAGCTGTGCCGCCCAACCTGTGCTTCGATCCGGCTGAGGACCCGGTCCCAGATGCTCGTGCTAGACATGCCTGTAAACAGCTACAAATAAAGAACTTATCTTCTCAGAAAACCCTGCTTTTCCACAAGGTTTTCCACAGGTGTGGAAAACTCCCTCCGGACCGAAGGGCAACTCTAACATGCAGACCCGGGCTCGGGGCTCCGGGCGCCGGGATCTGATCGAGTTTCTTGCCGGAGCCCGGATCCCGGAGCCCGATCGACCTTTACACGTCGAAACGTAGCGGCACATAATTGTAGGTTCGACCGAGGAGAAAATGGCCAGATCCAAGAAGGGCAAGCGAACGTTTCAACCGAATACCCGGCGCCGCGCCAAAACGCACGGCTTCCTGGTTCGCATGGCAACCAAGGACGGCCGGCAGGTCTTGAAGCGCCGCCGCGCCAAGGGGCGCAAGCGCCTCACCGTTTCCGACGAGAAGTAGAGGCGGGTCTTTAGACCCGCCCTGGGGTAAGTCGTGCCCACGTTCCGTCCTGACGAACACGTTCGGAAACGGGCTGATTTCGAGCTCATCTATAAGACGGGCTTCAAACGCTCCGGCCGCCTCATGACCATGATTACGCGAGACAGAGAGGCCGGACGCGCCCGTCTCGGTATTGCCGCCACCCGCAAGATGGGCGAGGCGGTCGAACGAAACCGCGCAAAACGGCTCGTCCGCGAGCTCTTTCGCCATCACAAGCCGGCCGGGAGCATTGACGTGGTCGTCGTGCCCCGGCGCGAAATGCTCGATGCACCCTATGCCCGCGTCGAGGCCGAATTCCGGAACTTACTCAGCCGGCACCGTGGATAGAATCGCGCTCGCGCTGATTCGCGTATACAAGATCGTGCTCTCGCCGCTGTTTGCCGGCAGTTGCAGGTACACGCCTGGCTGCGCGGATTACATGAGCGAATCGATCGCGCGCTTTGGATTCCTGCACGGCGGCTGGCTCGGCACCAAGCGCCTTTGCCGCTGTCACCCTTTCGGCGGACACGGATTCGATCCCGTCCCCCACCAGATCACCAGATCAACAGGTCAATAGATCATTAGATGGAACGCCGAGTACTCATCGCAATAACACTGTCATTCCTGGTGCTGTTCCTCTTTCAGCGCTTTGTGATGCCTCCCGCCTCCGCGCCTCGAACCCCTGGCGCTACGGCGGGGCAGGCCCCCGTCACGCCGACCGCGCCAGGGAATACGTCCGGGTTAACGTCGCCGCCACTGACCGCCGGCAACGCTTCACCCGCTTCCGCCTCCGCTCGCGAGAGTTCTGGCGAGCTGCGGCGAGACCTCGCCGAAGCGGCCTCCGGCCGCGAAGGCGGGCCCGTTGCACCTGCCATTACCCTTGGCGAAACCGGCGAGCGCGAGATCGTCGTCGAGACGACGACCGTGCGAGCGGTGTTCACCAACCGCGGCGGAAGGCTCGTGCGCTGGACGCTCAAGGGCTATCGGAACGATGAAGGCGCGCCGCTCGAGCTCGTGCCCGATGGCGCCGGCCCCGACGCGGTGAAGCCGTTCTCGCTGGTGGTAGACGATGCCGACGTGACGTCGCGGCTGAACAACAGCTTCTACGTGGTGAAGGATGCTGCGGGTGGCGACAAACCTGCGGGTTTGGCGGCAGCCATCGACGCCACCGCCGAACCGCAATCGATCGTCTTCGAAATGAGCGCGGCCGACGGCCTCTCCGTCAAGAAGACCTTCACCGTGCAGCCGACCGGGTACGTGGTTTCGTTCGCCGGCGTCGTGCAGCTCGGCCAGGCGCGGCTCAACCCGACTATCCACTGGGGGCCCGGCCTCGGCGACGACATCGCGCGGTCTCCGCCCGCGTCGTTCTTCTCGCCAAGCTACAACACGCCGGCGCAGCCCATCGTCTACAAGGAGGGCAAGGTCGAACGCGTGCCGCCCACGACGTCGGGATCGCAGGAAGGCGCGTTCCGCTATGCCGGCGTGGACGACCACTACTTCGTGTCGATTGTCCTCAACGACGAGGCGGCGGTCCCGTTCCGCATCGACTATGCGCCGGTGAACGTGCCGCAGGCGTCCGACCCGGCCATCATCGGCAAGTACTCGGCGTACGCCATCCGCTACCAGTCGCCGCAGGAGCAATCGCGGTTCTTCTTCGGCCCCAAGGCCTTCGACGACCTGCGCGGCATTGATACCGAGCTCACGCGCGTCATCAACTTCGGCATGTTCTCGTGGCTCGCGGTGCCGCTGCTCGGCGCGCTGAAATGGGTCCACGGCTTCATCGGCAACTGGGGCTTTGCCATCGTCGTGCTCACGATCCTGATCAACATCGCGATGTTCCCGCTGCGGCACAAGAGCGTGGTCTCGATGCGGAAGATGCAGGAGCTCCAGCCGCAGATGAAGGCGATCCAGGATCGCTACGCGAAGTTCAAGGTCACCGACCCCGAGCGCCAGAAGATGAACACCGAGGTGATGGCGCTCTACAAGGCCCGGGGCGTGAACCCCGCCAGCGGCTGCGTGCCGATGCTGCTCACCATGCCGTTCCTGTTCGCGTTCTACGCCATGCTGTCGCAGGCGATCGAGATCCGCGGCGCGCATTTCGTCGGCTGGATCAACAACCTGTCAGCGCCGGACCCGCTCTTCATCTCGCCGCTGATCATGGGCGCGACGATGTTCTGGCAGCAGAGAATGACGCCGACGACGATGGATCCGGCGCAGGCGAAGATCATGATGTTCATGCCCGTGATGTTCACGTTCATGTCCCTGTCTTTCCCGAGCGGTCTTGTGATTTACTGGACGGTCAGCAACGTCTGGGGCATCGGGCAGCAGTACTTCACCAACTACCTGATTGGCAGCCCGGCGAAGCCGGCGGGCAAATAAGGGACGCATATGGCGACGGCGGATATCACGGCATTCGTGCAGAAGGTGGTCGACGCGATGGACCTGGATCTCGAGGCCACGGCCGAAGAGATGCCCGACGGGGTCCGCATCAATCTCAACGGCGAGGACGGCAACGTCCTGATCCGCCGGCAGGGCGAAGCGCTCGCGGCGCTGCAGCACATCGTCGCCGCCATCTATCGCCACGAGGCCTCGGAAGGCCGGCGCCTCGTCGTCGATTGCATGGGATACCGCAAGGGCAAGGACGATGAGCTGAGGCAGATGGCGATCTTCCTGGCGGGCAAGGCGAAAGACAGCGGCCTGGCGCAGGAGATCGGCCCGCTCAATCCCTACGAGCGCCGCATCGTCCACCTCGCGGTCGCGGAAGTCGACAAGGTGACGTCGGAAAGCATCGGCGACGCGTTCGAGAAAACGGTCATCATTTCGGTCAAGTAATCTGCCGGGCTCCGGCATCCGGGCTCGGGGCTCCGGATATTCGCATTCTCGGAGCCCGGAGCCCGGCAAATGGTCTTCTCCACCTCAGACACCATCGTCGCAATCGCGACGCCGAGCGGCCGTGGCGGCATCGGCGTCGTTCGCCTGAGCGGCCCGGACGCCGCGCGAATCGCGGGCGCGCTCGTGGGCCGCGACAAGCCCTTCGAGCCCCGTCACGCCACCTTCGCGAAGCTCGTTGTGGAGTCCGGCTTCTCGACCGCCGAAGCCTCGGCGAAGGCGGTCAGCCGGACCAACAGCCTCCATCGCATCGGCGACGAGCTCGTCGTCACGGCGTTCCCGGCGCCGCAGTCCTACACCGGCGAAGACGTGGTCGAGATCTCTGCGCACGGTAGCCCCGTGGTGCTGTCCGCGATCCTCACGCGCGCCATCGAAGCCGGCGCGCGGCTGGCCGAACCGGGCGAGTTCACCCTTCGCGCCTTTCTCAACGGCAAGCTCGATTTGATCCAGGCCGAGGCCGTCGCCGATTTGATCGATGCCGTCACGCCGCTCCAGGCGCGCGCGGCCTTCGATCAACTCGAAGGCACGCTCACGGTGGCCATCGGCGCCATCGAGGGCGCGCTCTTCGACGTGATGGCGCGGCTCGAGGCGTCGCTGGATTTTCCGGACGAGGGCTATCACTTCGTCGAGCCCGCGGCGGCGGTGGCGGCCATCGCGCAGGTGATGGCCGGCATCGACACGCTGCTCGCGCACGCGGCGCGGGGGCGGCTCGTCCGCGAGGGCGCGCAGGTGGCCATCGTCGGCGCGCCGAACGTGGGGAGGACGAGCCTGTTCAACGCGCTGCTCAACGCCAACCGCGCCATCGTGACGCCGATTCCGGGCACGACGCGGGACCTGCTGACCGAGCGCGCCGACATCGGCGGCCTGTCGCTGGGCTTGATCGACACGGCGGGCGTGCGCGAGGCGGCGGATCCGATCGAGCAGGAAGGCGTCTCACGCGCGCGCGGGACGCTGGCGGTTGCGGATTTGGTTCTGGTCGTGCTCGATCGATCGCGGGCGTTGTCGGACGACGACCGCGCGCTACTGGAACTGACGGCGTCACTGCCGCGACTGATCGTCGTGAACAAGATCGATCTTCCGGGGCTGTTGGATTTGACGACAAGCGGTTCCCTCCCGACAAGTAGTGCCAGCGTGAAGACCGGCGAAGGCCTCGACGCCCTCATCGCCGAAATCGCCCGCGCGCTGAACGCCGGCGACTGCCGTCGCGATACCCCGGCGATCACGAACATCCGTCACACGCAGCTGCTCGAACGCGCGCGGGCGTCGCTCGCGCGCGCGAACACCGCGCTCGAGGGCGCCGTGTCGGAAGAGTTCCCGCTGGTGGATCTGCAGGACGCGTCCCATGCGCTGCAGGAGATCTCCGGGCGCCGGACGACGGACGATCTGCTGCGGCACATCTTCGAGAAGTTCTGCATCGGGAAGTGACTTGGGACTCGCCCTTCGGGCTCGTGGGACTCGGCGCTCCCGCGCCTCGTAGGACTCGACGCTTCGCATCTCGTGGGACTCGGTCCTTCGGACTGTCGTAGGAGTCGCTCGCTCCGCTCGCTCCTTGGGAAGTGCGTTTTCCCCACGAACGAAGTGAGTCCGACGAGACGCGAAGCGGCGAGTCCCAGGAGTGAGAGCGAAGCCAAACGACTCCCACGAGGCGGCAAAGCCGCCGAGTCCTGGATCAATGTAAGAATGAATGTAGATCTGGCTATAAGTAATACTTATCGATAAATGATAACGATTAGCGAATTAGATGTCATCGTTGTCGGTTCCGGCCACGCTGGGGTCGAGGCGGCGTGGGCGGCGGCGCGGCTTGGGTGCAGCGTGGGTTTGTGCACGCTTTCGCGCGAAACCGTGGCCCACATGCCGTGCAACCCGGCCGTGGGAGGCACCGCCAAGGGTCATTTGGTGCGGGAAATTGACGCGCTGGGTGGGCTCATGGGACGGGCGATTGACGCCACGGGCATCCAGTTCAAGCTGCTCAACCGCAGCCGCGGCCCGGCGGTGTGGTCGCCGCGGGCGCAGGCGGACAAGCCCCGGTATGGCCAGTGGGTTCGAACAGCGCTCGAGGCCGAACCGAACATCCACTGGATCATCGGCCGGGCCGGCCGCGTGCTTCTCGAGAGCGGCCGTGTAGCCGGGCTCGCGCTGGAGGACGGCTCGGTTCATCGCTGCCGATCGCTGGTCATCACGACCGGTACGTTCCTGAACGGGCTGATCCACGTCGGGCCGGAGAAGCGTCAGGCCGGACGGGCCGATGAGCCGCCGTCGAAGGACCTGGCCGAATCCATCAAGGCGCTGGGAATGCGATGGGGCCGGTTGAAGACGGGGACGCCTCCGCGCCTGGCGAGGCGTTCGATCGACTTCGCTGGTGGCGTGAAAAGGGGCGTGTTCCACGTGGAACACGGCGATGCCGACCCCATTCCATTCTCCTTTACCGCCACCGAGCCGCCACGGAACCAGATCGCCTGCCACCTGATGCATACCACCGGGCGGGTTCACGAGCTCGTGCGCAGCAGCATCCACCAGTCGCCGCTCTTCAACGGCCAGATCGCGGGAATCGGTCCGCGCTACTGCCCGTCGCTCGAGGACAAGGTGATGCGCTTCCCAGACCGCGAGCGCCACCAGCTGTTTCTCGAGCCCGAAGGCCTCGACGTCGAAGAGATCTACGTCAACGGCTTCTCGATGAGCCTGCCCGCCCAGACGCAGGAACAACTGGTCCACGCCCTCCCCGGCCTTGAATCCGCCGAGATCCTGCGCCCGGGATACGCCGTCGAATACGACTTCGTCCAGCCCACGGAATTGCGATCGTCGCTCGAAACGCACCGCGTGCCCGGGCTGTTCTTCGCCGGGCAGATCAACGGGACCTCGGGATACGAAGAGGCGGCCGGGCAGGGGTTGCTCGCGGGAATCAACGCGACACAGTCGGTCCTCGGCTGCGAACCGTTGGTGCTCGGTCGAAACGAAGCCTACCTCGGCATCATGGTGGACGACCTCATCACCAGGGGCTGCCTCGAGCCGTACCGGATGTTCACCTCACGCGCCGAATACCGCCTGCTGCTGCGAACCGACAACGCCGACCTGAGGCTCACGCCCCGAGGGCGCCGGATTGGGCTCGTCGGCGACGACCGCTGGGATCGGTTCGAACGTCGCCGCGCCCGGTTCGACGCCAATCTCGATCGGCTCCAGCGGAGCTGGGTCCGCGTCGACGGCGGCGCCCGCGTGCCGGCTTCACAGGCGCTTCGCCGCCCGGAGCTGACGCTCGAGGGGCTGATCGCAGCGGGGGACGTGGCGATCGAAACCGTCGAAAACGATCGCCTGCTCGACGTCACGTCGGTGCAGACCGCGGTCAAATATGAGGGCTATCTCGTCCGACAGGAACAGGCGGTCACCCGCGCCCAGGGCGCCGAGCGCCGGCGCATTCCCGAGGGGTTCCCCTTCGAACGCGTCCCGGGGCTCTCGCGTGAAATGGTCCAGCGCTTCTCCGAGACCCGCCCCGAAACCCTGGGCCAGGCCCAGCGGATCCCCGGCGTCACCCCAGCCGCCGTCGCCGTCGTGGGGGCCTACCTCGATCGGTTTTAGGTTCGAGCAATCCCCAGATCACGAGCTTCAACAGGAGATCATGGGACCACGAGAATCAGGAGGAAGAATATTCTCCTGCGCGGCTCTCGCCGGGCGATCAAGAACTCAAACAGGAGGTCGGAAGGCCACGAGCACAAAGAGAAGATTCTTTCTCGTGAGTCTCGTGATCTCCTGATCTCCTGTTAAAGAATGTGTTGAAATCCCCCCCGTGGCCAATCGGGAGTTCCGGGATCGTCTGAAGCGTCGCGCGAAGGCGGCCGGCGTCTCCCTCGAAGCCACGCTGATTGAATCGCTCGAGACCTACTACCAGCTCCTCGCGAAGTGGAACGCGAAGATCAACCTCACCGCCTTCAAGCTCACGCCCTCGGGAGAAGACGATGCGATCGATCGACTTCTGATCGAGCCCGTGGTCGCGGCGCGCTACGTGCCCGACGCCGCGCGCACGCTGCTCGACGCAGGATCGGGCGGCGGCTCGCCCGCGCTGCCTCTCAAGCTCGCGTGCCCGCATCTGCACCTGCGAATGGTGGAAGTGAAAACACGCAAGGCGGTCTTCCTGCGCGAAGCGGTTCGAACGCTCGGCCTGCGCGATGCCGAAGTCGAAACCGCCAGGTTCGAAGAGTTGCTGCCTCGAGCGGAGCTGCACGAGTCACTCGACCTGGTGTCAATCCGCGCGGTGCGAATCGAAACGCGGACGCTCCTCACACTGCAGGCGTTCCTGCGCACGGGTGGAAGACTGCTCCTTTTCAGAGGACCCGGTGGGATCGATCTCGAAGCCTCCGCGCCGCCGCCGCTCACGTGGATGGCCACATACCCGCTCGTTGACTCCCTTCACAGCAAACTTGTCGTCCTGAGCAAGACGCGCGTTTGAATCGGCCGGGCACACTGCGCAAATCTGTGTTCCACGTGGAACGAACATGCAATATCCTTTAGTTCGCCAACAGCTATATTGTCGTTTAGGTCAATAGACCGCAAATGGCCAAGATCATCGCCGTCACAAACCAGAAAGGCGGGGTCGGAAAGACCACCACCGCCATCAACCTTGCCGCCGCCCTCGCCATTTCCGGGCGAACGGTCCTGCTCGTCGACTGCGACCCACAGGGAAACGCCACCAGCGGTGTGGGGATGAAAGGCCAGCGGGCCGCCGGAGGAACCATCTATGAAGCCCTCACCCAGGCCGCAGATGACGCGGACCGTTTCACCCTCCCGACGATGATCGATCGTCTCAGCCTGATTCCCGCGACGCGCGATCTCTCGGGCGCGGAGATCGAGTTGATCTCGGTCTCCGAGCGCGAGCGCCGCCTCGAGCGGCTGCTCGAGCCGCAGCGCGACCGCTTCGACTACATCATCATCGACTCGCCGCCTTCGCTCGGCCTGCTCACGCTCAATGCCCTCGTCGCCGCCGACCGCGTGCTCATTCCCTTGCACTGCGAATACTTCGCGCTCGAAGGTCTCGCCGACCTCGTCTCCACCATGCGGCGCGTGCGCGCCGCCCTCAACCCGGGCCTCGACATCGAGGGCGTCCTGCTGACGATGAACGACGAGCGCACCAACCTCGGCCAGCAGGTCTCGCGCGACGTGCGCGAGTTCTTCAAGGACAAGGTCTATCGCACCGTCATCCCGCGCAACGTGCGCCTCGCCGAAGCGCCCAGTCACGGCCTGCCGGCCGTGACCTACGATCCGAAATCCCGCGGCGCCGACGCCTACTTCGCGTTTGCGAACGAAGTGCTCGAACGCAACCAACTCGCTCCGGCCGTAAGCTGAAAGCCGAGAGCTGATAGCCGAGAGCTGAGAGCTGACCATGGAGAAACGACCCGCCCTGGGCAAGGGCCTGAGCGCCCTCATTCCCGACGCCGGCGACGCGCTGATGTCGTCGCGCGCCTCGCTCGACGTCGACATCGACCTGCTCGAGCCGAACCACTACCAGCCGCGCGGGCCGATGGACGATGCGAAGCTGGAGGAGCTCGCGCGGTCCATCCGATCGAACGGCGTGATCCAGCCGATCGTCGTGCGCCGCGTGCTGTCCGGTGGCGCCGGCCGCGACCGCTACCAGATCATCGCCGGCGAGCGCCGCTGGCGCGCGGCCCAGCGCGCGCAGCTCACCAGGGTCCCGATCGTGATCAAGGACGTCGGGGCGGACGACAAGAAGCGCCTGCTCGCGATGGCGCTCGTCGAGAACATCCAGCGCGAAGACCTCAATCCGATGGAAGCCGCCGCCGGTTACCAGCGGCTCGTCGACGAGTTCCACTTGAAGCAGGACGACATCGCCGCCCAGGTCGGGAAGGATCGCGCGACGGTCGCCAACTACCTCCGGCTGCTCAAGCTCCCCGAAGAAGTGCGCGGCGACGTCGCCTCAGGCGCGCTCTCGATGGGCCACGCCCGCGCCATCGTCGCGCTCACCACGGAAGCGGACCAGCGCCGGCTCGCGCGGGACGTCGTGGCGCGCGGGCTCTCGGTGCGGGAAACCGAGGCGCTCGTGAAGCGCGATCTCGACCGGATGGGCCCCGCGAAAGACAAGAAGACGGGCGCGAAGAAGGACGTGCACACGCGCGCCGCCGAAGAGCAGCTGCGGCTGTCGCTCGGCACGCCGGTCGAGATCAAACGAAGGGGCAAGGGCGGCACGATCGCGATCGCGTTCACGAACGAGAACGAGCTGCAGCGGATCTACGAGTACCTGACCGACAGAAAATGAGACCACGAAGACCACGAAGATCTTCGTGGTTTCCTTTGGTGGAGCGGTGATGACACAGCAACAAAGGCGCCGGCTGACCGAGATGGTCAGCTGCGCCGGTTGAGCGAGCAAACTCGCCGCAGGCGAGCTCGCTCAGGTCCTGAGCGGCATTCCGGTACAAACCGATCCACGCATTCTGGTCGACTACAGGACTGCGGACGATGCCGGTGTGTACGCGTGGGAGTCGGGACCGGCGCTGGTGCAGACCGTCGACTTCTTCACGCCGATCGTGGACGACCCGTACGTGTACGGGCAAATCGCGGCGGCCAATTCCCTGAGCGACGTGTACGCGATGGGCGGGCGGCCGCTGACGGCGCTGGCCATCGCCGCGTTTCCGCAAGACGATGTCGACACCGGCACCATCGCGGCGATCTTCCGTGGCGGTTTCGACAAGCTGCGCGAAGCCGGCGTGGCGCTGCTCGGCGGGCACACCGTGCAGGATCGCGAGATCAAGTTCGGCTACGCGGTGACCGGCGCCATCGATCCGAGGCGCATCCTCACCAACGCCGGCGCGCGGGTCGGCGATCGGTTGATCCTCACCAAGCCTCTCGGCACCGGCATCGTCGGCACCGCGATCAAGTTCGGCCGGGCGCCGGCCGGCGTCGTGGAGCGCGCGGTCGAATCGATGCGCACGTTGAACAGGGCCGCGGCTGAAGCCGTCGCCGGGATGACCGCCGTCCACGCGTGCACCGACATTACGGGGTTTGGCCTGATCGGCCACGCGTCCCAGATGGCCGCCGCGAGCGGCGTGACCATGGCGATCGAGGCGAGCACCATCCCCGTGATCGAGGGCGTGCTCGACCTGGTGGGCGCCAACAAGTCCGGGGGGACGACCACCAACCGCGAGCATTTCGGAGGGGGCGTCGAGTTCGGCCCGGATGTGCCCGCCGCCCTCCCGGACCTGGCCTTCGACCCCCAAACGTCGGGGGGCTTGCTGATCGCGGTTTCGGCCGAGGCCGCCAGATTGGCCTTTGCGGCGATTGAGAAGGCAGGAGTCCCTGCCAGATTCGTCGGGAAAGTCGAACCCGAGTCGACGCTCCGGATCCGAATCGCCTAATTAGGGCTTTTGACCTAATCACGTTTGGCGCACTCGGCACCAAGCACCCCGAGGCACCCGCCCTTAGGCACACCAGGCACCGTACGCACCCTAGGCACCTTAGTTTGGGCGTGATAGTCTTAATTGTTTGTTAACTCCCGATATCACCACGCTCTGGGTCGTCGGATTCCTGCTTCTGTGCACCTTCCTGCTCAACGCGCTGGTGTTCAAGCCGATCCTCCAGGTGATCGATCAGCGGTCGACCGCGGTCCGCGGCGCCCGCGAGCTTGCCGAGTCCGCCTCGCAGAAAGCCGGCGCGGCGGCGGCCGAATACGATCGGACGCTCAACAGCGCGCGGGGCGAGGTCTATCGTCAGATGGACGACGTACGCAAGGCCGCGCTCGACAAGCGGGCGACGTTGCTCTCGTCGACGCGAGCGACCATCGAGCAGGAACTCGAGACGGCGGCCGCGCGCGTGCAGCAGGAATCGGTAGCGGCGCGCGCCACGCTCAACCGCGACGCGTCAAGCCTGGCCGGCGCCATCGTGACGCGCGTGCTGGGTCGTGCTTCCTAAGCAACAAGGGTGAATGGGACCTCGTAACGTGACGAACACATTCCTCGCCGCTTGTGAATTAAAGCGCAAAGTATTGGCGACCCTGTTTCTCACGGGCGTTGTCGCGACTTGTGCCTTCGCACAAGAACATGCACCCGCTGCACCCGGTGCACATGATGCACCCGAGGCACACGCCTTGAGCATCACCGACATGATCCTCGGCCTCGGCTGGCCCCTTGCCAACTTCGCGATCTTCATCGGCGTCCTCTATTACTTCCTGAACCAGCCGATCCGCGACTACCTCGCCGGCCGCAGCGCGACCATCCGCAAGGACCTGGTCGAAGCCGCGGAACTGAGGGCCTCGGCGAACGCCCAGCTCGCCGCCATCGAACAGAAGCTCCAGGCGCTGCCCGGCGAGCTCGACGCGCTGCGCACCCGCGGCGCCGCCGAGATCGCCGCCGAAGAGAAGCGCATCGCCGCCGCCGCGGCCGCCGAGCGCGACCGCTTGCTCGAGCAGACGCGCCGCGAAATCGATCTGCAGGTCCGGCTCGCGAAGAAAGAGATCCTGGAACACGCGGCGGATCTCTCGGTGCAACTGGCAACCGAGCGGATCAAGAAGGAAGTGACTCCGGAAGATCAGTCGCGCCTGGTCGATCGCTATCTCGATCAAGTCAAGAAGAGTTGAGAGCCGAAAGCTGAGAGCTGAACGCTGACATGTCCTTGAGAACCTCGGCCAACCGGTACGCCAAAGCGCTCTTCGACGTCGCGCTCGAGGAGAAGAACGACCTCGCGCAGGTCGACCGCGACCTGCAGGCTGTCGTGGGGATGATGCAGGCCAGCCCCGACCTGGCGCAGGCCGCCGGCCGCGCCGGCGTGACCGAGGCCGAGCGCAAGTCGTTGATGGAAGCCGTGGCGACCGCGATGGGCCTGTCGTCGCCGGTCAAGAAGCTGCTGGTCCTGCTGGCCGCAAGCCGGAAACTGAACCTGGCTCCGGATCTCGCCGGCGCGTACCGCGAACGGCTGCTCGCGCACCAGAACATCGTGCGCGCCGAGGTGGCCAGCGCGGCGCCGCTGTCGCCGGAGAAGACCAAGGCGCTCGAAGAGAGCCTCGCGAAGGTCACGGGCAAGAAGGTCGATCTCTCGGTCAGCGTCGATCCCGAGCTGCTCGGTGGCATCGTCGCGCGGATTGGCAGCACGGTGTACGACGGCAGCGTGAAGACACAGCTGGCACGCATGCGCCAGCAGTTGGTGGAGAAATAAGAAAGCCGAAAGCTGAAAGCCGAAAGCTGAAAGCTGAGACCTGAGATGAGCATAAAAGCCGACGAGATTTCCAAGATTATCCGCGAGCAGATCGGCAGTTTTGCCGTCGCCGTGGATGTGGCCGAAGTGGGCACCGTGATGTCGCTCGGTGACGGCATCGCGCGCGTGCATGGCTGCCAGCGCGCCATGGCGGGCGAGATGCTCGAGTTCCCGCACGGGGTCTTCGGCATTGCCCTCAACCTCGAGGAAGACAGCGTCGGCACGGTGCTGCTGGGCGAGTACACCGCGATCAAGGAAGGCGACCCCGTCAAGCGGACCGGGCGCATCATCTCGGTGCCTGTCGGCGAGGAGATGCTCGGCCGCGTCGTCAACGCGCTGGGGCAGCCAATCGACGGCAAGGGGCCGATCCTCACCAAGCAGCTCTCGCCGATCGAGCGCCTCGCGCCCGGCGTCGTGGATCGGCTGCCGGTGCGCGAGCCCCTGCAGACGGGCCTCAAGTCGATCGACGGCATGGTGCCGATCGGCCGCGGGCAGCGCGAGCTGATCATCGGCGACCGCCAGACGGGCAAGACCGCCGTCGGCCTCGACACCATCCTCAACCAGAAAGACACCGGCGTCATCTGCATCTACAACGCCATCGGCCAGAAGCAGTCCACGGTGGCCCAGGTCGTCCGCACGCTCGAAGAAGCCGACGCCATGCGCTACACGATTGTCGTGGCCGCCACGGCGTCGGACCCGGCGCCGATGCTCTACATCAGCCCTTACTCGGCCACGGCGATGGGCGAGTTCTTCCGCGACTCGGGCCGTCACGCGCTGCTGATTTACGACGACCTCTCGAAGCACGCGCAGGCGTATCGTGAAATCTCGCTGCTGCTCCGCCGTCCGCCCGGCCGCGAGGCCTACCCCGGCGACGTCTTCTACCTGCACTCGCGCCTGCTGGAGAGGGCCGCGAAGTTGAACGACAAGATGGGCGGCGGCTCGCTGACCTCGCTGCCGATCATCGAGACGCAGGCGGGCGACCTCTCGGCGTACATCCCGACCAACGTGATTTCGATCACCGACGGCCAGATCTTCCTGGAATCGGACCTGTTCAACCAGGGCGTGCGCCCGGCCATCAACGTCGGCAACTCGGTGTCGCGCGTCGGCGGCTCGGCGCAGATCAAGGCGATGCGGCAGGTGGCGGGCACGCTCCGCCTCGACCTCGCGCAGTATCGCGAGCTGTCGGCCTTCGCGCAGTTCGGCAGCAGCGACCTCGACCAGGCGACGCAGCGCCAGCTGAATCGCGGCGCCCGACTCGTCGAAATCCTGAAGCAGCCCCAGTACCGGCCGCTGCCCGTCGAGCAGCAGGTGGTCGTGCTCTACGCCGGCACCAACGGCTTTTTCGACGAGATTGCCGTGGCCGACATCCGCGCCGCGCAGGACGAGCTCGAGAAGTTCATGGGCATGCGCCACGGCACGGTGCTCCAGGCGATCAAGGACAAGAAGAACCTGGACGATGCGATCAAGGGTGACTTGAATGCGGCGCTGACGGAATTCCAGGCGCACTTCAAGTCGATGAGGGCGACCGCCGGAGCGCGCTAGGGAAGGCAGAAGGCAGAAGGCAGAAGGCAAAAAGTAAATGCCCTCATTACTTGATATCCGGCGGCGGGTTCGCGCGGTCAAGTCGACGCAGCAGATCACGAAGGCCATGAAGATGGTCTCGTCGTCCAAGCTGCGCCGCGCGCAGGAGCGCATCGTCCGCAGCCGGCCGTACGCGAAAGAGATGCTGCGCGTGTTCAACAGTCTGGCCACGCACACGGAGAACGCGACGCACCCGCTGCTCAACGACGATCCGCTGGCGGCGCGCACGCTGCTGATCGTGATCACGGCCGATCGCGGGCTGTGCGGCAGCTTCAACACCAACGTGGTGAAGTCGGCGCTGCAGTTCACGCTCGACCAGCCGAAGGCGCCGGATGGCCGCGACGTGGCGATGGCGCTCGTCGGCCGCAAGGGCCGCGACTTCTTCCAGCGCCGCGGCTTCGACGTCCTCTACGAGGAGGTCGGCCTCTTCCAGAACGTGAAGTGGTCGCACGCGCAGGCGATTGCGACGACAGCGATCAAGGAATTCCTGGGGCCCGAGATTAGCTCCGTGTATCTCATCTACAACGAGTTCCGGTCGGTGATCTCGCAGCGGGTGGTGATCGAAAAGCTGCTGCCGATTCCGCGCCTCAATGAGGCCGCCGCCTCCGCCGGGGCTTCGGCGGGCAAGGACAGTCAGGCAGTCCAGGGCGTGGATTATCTGTTCGAGCCCGATCCGGCGCTGCTGCTGAACACGCTGCTGCCGATGCACGTGGCGGTGCAGGTGCAGCGGGCGCTGCTGGAGTCGTCGGCGGCCGAGCACGCGGCGCGCATGCAGTCGATGGACAGCGCCACGCGCAACGCGAAGGAAATGGTCGACCGGTTGACGCTCTACATGAACAAGGTGCGTCAGGCCGCGATTACGCGGGAAATCATCGAGGTCGTGTCAGGGGCTCAGGCCACGTGAGCGAGCGAAGCGAGAAGCAAATGGCAACAGCAGCGAGCGATCAGAAAATCGGCAAGGTCATCCAGGTCATCGGTCCCGTCATCGATGTCGAGTACGAGGGCGGGCACCTGCCGGCCATCTACAACGCCGTCCGCATCGTCGACGAAGGCAAGGCCGGCGGCGCGAAGATCGACATCGTCGCCGAGGTCGAGCAGCACCTGGGCGAAGGCCGCGTGCGCACGGTGGCGATGAAGCCGACCGACGGCCTGCAGCGCGGCATGGACGTGATCGACACCGGCGCGCCGATCTCGGTGCCGGTCGGTCCCGAAACGCTCGGCCGCGTGCTCAACGTGCTGGGCGAGCCGGTCGACTTCCCGGACCGCCCGGTGAACTCGAAGGAACGCTGGCCGATCCATCGCCCGGCGCCGACGCTCGAAGAGCAGTCGACCGAGCTGAAGATGTTCGAGACGGGCATCAAGGTCATCGACCTGCTCGAGCCGTACCTGCAGGGCGGCAAGATCGGCCTGTTCGGCGGCGCCGGCGTCGGCAAGACCGTGATCATCATGGAGCTGATCAACAACATCGCCATGAAGCACGGCGGCGTGTCGGTGTTCGGCGGCGTCGGCGAGCGCACGCGCGAGGGCAACGACCTGTGGCTCGAGTTCCAGGAGTCGGGCGTGATCGACATGAAAGACATGTCGAAGTCGCGCGCGGCGCTGGTCTACGGCCAGATGACGGAGCCGCCGGGCGCGCGCCTGCGGGTGGGACTCTCGGCGCTGACCGTGGCCGAGTACTTCCGCGACGCCGAGAACAAGGACGTGCTCCTGTTCATCGACAACATCTTCCGCTTCACGCAGGCGGGCTCGGAAGTGTCGGCGCTGCTCGGCCGCATGCCGTCGGCCGTCGGCTACCAGCCGACGCTGCTGTCGGAGATGGGCCAGCTGCAGGAGCGCATCACGTCGACGAAGAAGGGGTCGATCACGTCGGTGCAGGCGATCTACGTGCCGGCGGACGACTACACCGACCCCGCGCCGGCGACCACCTTCGCGCACCTCGACGCCACGACGAACCTCTCGCGCCAGATCGCCGAGCTCGGCATCTACCCGGCCGTGGATCCGCTGGCCTCGTCGTCGCGAATCCTCGACCCGCGCGTGATCGGCGAAGAGCACTACACCGTGGCGCGCCAGGTGAAGCAGATCCTGCAGCGCTACAAGGACCTGCAGGACATCATCGCCATTCTCGGCATCGACGAGCTGTCGGAAGAAGACAAGCTGGCGGTCTCGCGCGCGCGCAAGATCCAGCGCTTCCTGTCGCAGCCCTTCTTCGTGGCCTCGCAGTTCACCGGCCTCGCGGGAAAGTACGTCACAATTGACGAGACCATCCGCGGCTTCAAGGAAATCGCGGAGGGCAAACACGACGGGCTGACCGAGCAGGCGTTCTACCTGGTCGGCACGATCGACGAAGCGCTCGAAAAGGCGAAGACGCTGAAGCAGTAACAAGGCAGAAGGCAGAAGGCAGAACATGGCGTTGCCCACGAAACTGACGCTGCACATCGTGTCGCCCGACCAGTCCATCTCGCAGGAGGTGGACGAGGTCTCGCTGCCCGGCAGCGAAGGCGACTTCGGCGTGCTGCCCGGGCACACGCCGTTCTTCACGTCGCTGCGGACCGGCGCCATGTGGTACCGGCAGGGATCGGACAAGCACTTCCTGGCGGTGTCGGTGGGTTTCGTGGAAGTGCTGCCCGGCGCGGTGTCGGTGCTCGCGCAGGTGGCCGAGCGCGCCGAGGACCTGGACCAGGCCCGCGCCGAGGCCGGGATGACGCGCGCCGAGGAAGTGTTCCAGGCCCTGCCCCACGAGATCGATTTCGAGCGCGCGCGGCTGGCCATGCTCCGTACGCTTCAGCAGCTGCAGGCGGAAAGCCGGAAGATGTAGTGTCCGGCTGTAGCCGGACCCTGTGATGTTCCAAAACCTCGCCAGCCTTACGCGCTACCGGGCGCTGATCCAGACGCTGGTCGTTCGCGACCTGAAGGCGCGCTACCGCGGGTCGGTGCTCGGTTTCTTCTGGTCGTTCTTCAACCCGGCGCTCCTCCTCTTCATCTATACCTTCGTCTTCACCAAGGTCCTTCCGGCGAGCCATCCGAAAGACATGGAGCCGTTTGCGCTCTTCATGTTCTGCGGCATCCTGCCCTGGACCTGGTTCTCCTCGTCCTTGCTCGAATCGTCCAATACGCTGATCGCGGGCGGCAACCTGATCAAGAAGGTGCTGTTCCCCGCGGAGGTGCTGCCGATCGTCACCGTGCTGGCGAACATGGTGCACTTCTTCCTCGGCCTGCCGATCCTCGCGGCCTTCGTGCTCTATTACCAGCGCCCGGTCGACCCGCTGGAGCTGTTGTGGTTCCCGGTGATCGTGCTCGTGCAGCTGGTGCTGACGACGGGCCTGGCGCTGTTCCTGTCGGCGTTGACCGTGCACTTCCGCGACCTGAAGGACCTGCTCGGCAATCTGCTGACGCTGTGGTTTTTCGCGACGCCGATCATCTACTCGATGGAGATGGCGCCGTCGAACATGCACTGGTGGCTGAACCTGAACCCGATGACCCACCTGATGCGCTCGTACCAGGAGGTCCTGTTCTTCGAAGGCCCGCTCGGCCACCAGCGCTGGCTCGCCGCCCTCGGCGTGATGTCCGTGGTCATTTTCATGGCCGGATACTTTGTGTTCGATCGGTTGCGCGATAGTTTTGCGGAGGAAGTGTGACAATGCATCGCACAGAAAC
The DNA here is from genome assembly GCA_001768615.1 of Acidobacteria bacterium RIFCSPLOWO2_12_FULL_67_14b. Taxonomy (GTDB): domain Bacteria; phylum Acidobacteriota; class Vicinamibacteria; order Vicinamibacterales; family UBA2999; genus 12-FULL-67-14b. The sequence continues at coordinate 26,673 of MELE01000214.1, forward strand.
ACAGAAGCACAGAAACACAGAACGCTCCTCTTCTTTGAAAAGCGTTTTCTGTGTTTCCGTGTTTCCGTGTTTCCGTGTGACGCATTTCGGAGCGCGGCGGTTGGCTCCATGAAGCCCGCCATCGACGTCGTCAACGTCTCGAAAGTCTACCGGCGCTACGCGCGGCGGAAGCAGTTCGCCACGCTCAAGTCGGCCCTCCTGGACGGCAGCCTGATCGGCGATCTCAAGCCGGAAGAGACGTTCCCCGCGCTTCGCGGCGTCTCGTTCTCGGTCCCGAAGGGTTGCACCTACGGCGTGATCGGGCGGAACGGATCCGGCAAGAGCACGCTGCTCAAGTGCGTGGCGGGCATCACGCGTCCCACTGAAGGCCGCATCCATGTCGACGGCCGCATCTCGGCGCTGATCGAGCTGGGCGCGGGCTTCCATCCGGAGATTTCGGGCCGCGAGAACATCTTCATCAACGGCATCATGCTGGGACTCACCAAGAAGGAGATCCTGCGCCGCTTCGACGAGATCGTGGAGTTCGCCGAGATGCGGGACTTCATCGACGCGCCGGTGAAGACCTACTCGTCGGGGATGTACATGCGCCTCGGGTTTGCCGTGGCCATTCACGTGGATCCGGAAGTGCTGCTGGTCGACGAAGTGCTCGCCGTGGGCGACCAGGGCTTCACGCACAAGTGCCTCGACAAGTTCTCGGAGTTCCGCCGGCGCAACAAGTCGATCCTGCTGGTCACGCATTCGCTCGATCTGGTCGAGAAGTTCTGCGACGAGGCCCACTGGCTCGATCACGGCAAGACGAAGGGCGAGGGCGACCCCAAGCGCGTGGTCGCCGCCTACGTCATCGACGTCGAAGACAGCGAAGAGAACGACCTGGCGAAGGCCGAATCGGCTCGGGTTGCCGCCTCCGCCTCGGCGCCGGCGACAACCACCTCAGAGCAGGAGCAGGTAGCGCGGAACTTCAGTTCCGCGGAAGCGGAAGGCCCGGAGAATCCGGTGGACGATGGCCCGAAGGACGGGTTCAAGTCGGCCGAAGGCCGGTGGGGCACGCGGGAGATCGAGATCACGGGGGTGTCCATCACCGGCCCCGACGGCGAGGCCGGCCACGTGTTCCAGAGCGGGGATGCGGTGCAGGTTCGCATGGAGGTGAAGGCCGGCGAAACGATCACCGATTTCGTGTTCGGCCTCGGCCTGTTCAACGCCGACGGCGTGTGCATCTACGGGACCAACACGAACCTGGAAGAGTTTCAGCCGACCGAAATCACGGGCGAAGCCGTGGTGACCTTCACCATCGATCACCTGGATCTCGTGGAGGGCACCTACCGCCTCGACCTGGCCGCGCACAAGGCCGACGGCTATCCGTACGATTACCACCGCCTGCTCTATACCTTCCGCGTCAAGTCACGGGTGCGGGACGTCGGCATCTATCGTCCGGATCACAAATGGTCGTTCGCGGGGGGAATCAAATTCCAGGGGGGAGCTTGACGCTGAACGACGCCGTGAGGCTTGTCTCGCGCGCGCGCGCGGCGGGGGAAACCGTGGTCTTCACCAACGGCGTCTTCGATCTCCTTCACCCCGGCCACATCCGCTACCTCCGCGACGCGAAAGCGCTCGGCGACGTCCTGATCGTCGGCCTCAACAGCGATCGCTCCGCGCGCGCGCTCGGCAAGGCGCCCGGCCGTCCGATCAATCCCGAGCAGGAACGCGCCGAGGTGCTGGCCGCGCTCGCCCCGGTGGATGCGGTCGTGATGTTCGATGAAGACACGCCGCACGCGATCGTCTCGGCGCTGCAACCCGACGTGCTGGTGAAGGGCGCCGACTGGGGCGAGACCGAGATCATCGGCCGGGACGTGGTCGAAGCCCGCGGAGGACGCGTGGTGAGAATCCCGCTGGCGGCCGGGTATTCGACGACGGCGATGGTCGATCGGATTCGACGCGGCTAACCAGCCCTCAGGCCCTCATTCCCAGTTGGCATCCTCGAGCAGCGGCGTGCCGCGCCTGACGAAGATCGCATCGCCCATGCGGAGGCGGTTGTCGCGCGGGCGCGGGGCGAGGGCGGCGAAGTCGTACAGGTCGAAACCGCGCGCGTCGAGGTAGTTCAGCAGCCCGGTGAATGTTGTGCCGCCGATGCGATGGATGTCGAAGAACGACACCTCGGAGACGATCACCTCGATGCGCGGCAGCAGCGCCGCGGCGCCGTCCAGCACGGAGATTTCGTGGCGCTCGACATCGAGCTTCAGCAACACGCGATCGCCGGCGGCGATCGCCGGCCCCACCAGATCGTCGAGCGTGGTTGAGGGATAGATGGCGCTCAGCTCGTCCGCAAACCCCGTGGCCGGCGCGACCCAGGCGCCGGTGTTCCGCTGATCGGTGGCCGCGGAGATCATCCGCACTTCCGCGACGTTGGGCGATGTGATCGCCGTGCGGTGAATCGAAAATCGCGGTGAGGTGAACCTGGCCTCGAGCGCCGGCCAGCAGCCGGGCTGCGGCTCGATCACATGAAAGCGCGCGCCCGGGAAGATCCCGCTTGCCAGGGTGGACCACTGGCCGACATTCGCGCCGCCATCAATCACCACGGCCGGCACGAACCCCAAGTGCACCAGATTACCCAGGGCCTCCCCCATGGCATCGAAGCGGTTCTCGGGCCGGCTGGCCCACCCGACACGAAGCCCGAGAGCCCGGAAGAAGCGCTTCGCCAGGCTGCAAAGCATCAATACATCATATATCAAGGCATCAAACATCACTATGGTATGCTGGGAAACATGCGCACCACCCTCACGCTCGACCCGGACGTGGCTGCACTGCTCAAGAAGGCGGTGGCAAGGGGCGATCGCAGCTTCAAGGACGTCGTGAACACGGCGCTTCGGAGGGGTCTGGAAGCTGCGGAGAGCGCGCCGAAACCCAGGAAACGGTTTGTCCAACGCGTCTGGCCCAACGGCGGCGGTGTGTTCCTCAAGTCGCCGCAGGAAATAAAGCAACTGCTGCTCGACGAAGACGTCGAGAGGTTCCTTGAAGTTACTCGACGTCAATCTCCTCCTGTACGCGACTAACCCGCAATCGCCCCAGCACGACAGGGCGCGGACCTGGTTCGACGACACGATGAATGGAGTCGACCGCCTGGGAATGCCCTGGCACACGCTGGTTGGGTTCCTGCGGATGTCGACGCAGCCGGAGTCGTTTCGACCGCCGCTGTCGATGGACACGGCGTTGTCGTTTGTGGAGGAATGGCTCGAGTGGGACACGGTGTGGGTTCCACAACCCGGCCCGGACCACGCGACGATTCTCGCGACGTTACTGAGGCAAACGCCGCGTAGCCGAATCGTGCCGGATGCCCACCTGGCCGCCCTGGCGATCGAGCATGGCCTGACGCTCTGCTCGGCAGACTCGGACTTCAAGCAATTCGCCGGTTTGCGCTTCCTTAATCCGCTCGAGTAGGACTCGGCGGCTTCGCCGCCTCGTGGGGGTCGCTCGCTTCGCTCGCTCCTGGGACTCCTCGCTCCGCTCGTCGTGGGACTCGGGCTCTTCGAGCCCTCGTGTAAGTGCATTTCCCCTACGAACGAAGTGAGTCCCACGAGGCGCGAAGCGCCGAGTCATGTCATAATCAAGAGTTCTTGTAAGCAGGTTCGTGATTGTCTAGCGCACCGTCACTCGCGTTACGGTCGCTGCTGAATTCGGTGATCGGGCAAAGTGGGCTGTCCACCCCCACCCGTCGCATCAGCGGTGCGGTTCCCCCTGTACGGGCGATGGCGGTGGCGGCCGCGGCGCGGCAGCTTCGCGATGGCATCGTGCTGTTCGTCGTCGCCACCGACGCCGACATCGAATCGGCGGTCGACGACGTCGGCTTCTTCCTCGGCGCGCTCGAAGGCTCCGCGGATGCGGTGATCGAGCACCAGGTCGTGCCGTTCCCATCGACGCAGGTCGATCCGTATCGCGGGTTTGCGCCCCACCTGAAGGTCGCGTCGGCCCGCGCCCGCGCGCTCCACGCGATTGCCAACGGCACCGCGCGCGTCGTCGTTGCTTCGGCCGCGGGCCTGCTGACGCGGCTGCCCGAACCCGAGGCGTTGCTGCTCGCATCGCACGAGATCACGCCGGGCATCGACATCGATCCGCAGGCGCTCACCAATACGCTGGTCGCCGGTGGCTACGAGCCCGCCGATCCCGTGGACGCGCACGGCGAGTTCGGCCGGCGCGGCGGCATTCTCGACATCTTCCCGGCGGGCGAAGAGCTGCCGGTGCGCATCGAGTTCATCGGCGACACGGTCGAGTCGATCCGCCGCTTCGATCCCGGCACGCAGCGCTCGGTCGAAACCCTCGACCGCTTCGGGATCGTCCCCGTGCGGGAGGTGGGGTCTGGCCCCTTAACATCGGATTTGTTTCAGTATTTGCGTACCCGCCGAGACTTCCGGCTCTTTGTCGCCGAGCCGGATGATGTGGGGAAGCAGATCGACGCGACGTGGGAACAGGTCCAAGCGTCGTTTGCGGAGTCCGAAGAGCGTGCGAAAGGCGCGCCGGTATTGAAGGCCGCGCCCGCGGAGCTGATGATCGCGCGCGAGGATGTTGCCGCGCAGCTCGCCGACGCCACCGTCCTCGAAGAGCTCGAGATCGGGGAACCGGGCTCCGGGATCCGGGCTCCGGGCCCCGACCGGGTTCCGAGCGATCTCACGATTTCGTCTCAACCCGCCGCGCAGTTCCACGGGCGCATCGCCGACTGGGCGGCCGATGTCCGCGACGCGCAACTGCGCGGCGACCTGGTGGTGTTCGTCGCCGGCACGCACGGCCGCGCCGAGCGCACGGTCGAACTGCTGCGCGACTACGAAGTCCGCGCCGTGATGGCCACCGACGCCGGCGACGTCGTGGCCGGCGCCGTGATGGTGGCTGAGGGATGGCTATCGAGGGGATTCCGTTTGGACGTTCGGAGAGCGGGGGCTTCAGCCCCCGCTGACTCGGCGACGGCTGAAGCCGTCGCCCTCCGAACGTATGTCGAAACCGACATCTTCGAAGAAGAGCGCCGGAAACCCGGCGCCGGCCGGCCTTCGACAGGGCTCAGGCCAGGCAAGCGCTCGCTCGCCGCCACCTTCCTCTCGGACCTCCGCGATCTCAAAGCCGGCGACCTGATCGTCCACGTCGATCACGGCATCGGCCAGTTCGCCGGCCTCAAACAGATCTCGGTCGGCGGCGGCGACATCGTCCAGGAATTCCTCGAGCTCAAGTACCACGCCGACGCGAAGCTCTTCGTGCCCGTCGAGCGCCTCGATCTGATCCAGAAGTACACCGGCGGATCGAAGCCGCCGCTCGATCGCCTCGGCGGCACTTCGTGGGAGCGCGCGAAGACCAGGGTCAAGAAGGCCATGCGCGACATGGCGGAGGAGCTGCTCAAGCTCTACGCCGCGCGCAAGGCGGTGCCCGGCTTCGCCTTCAGCCCCGACACGCACTGGCAGAAAGAGTTCGAAGACGCGTTCGAGTTCGACCTCACGCCCGACCAGACCACCGCCATCGCCGACATCAAGCGCGACATGGAATCGCCGACGCCGATGGATCGCCTGCTGTGCGGCGACGTCGGCTACGGCAAGACCGAGGTCGCCATGCGCGCCGCCTTCAAGGCGGTGATGGACGGCAAGCAGGTCGCGTTCCTCGCGCCGACCACCGTGCTGGCGACGCAGCACCTCAAGACGCTGCGCGATCGCTTCGCCGCCTTTCCGGCGAAGATCGACATGATCAGCCGCTTCCGCAGCAAGCAGGAGATCAAGCTGGCGCTCGAGGAGCTGGCGGCCGGCCGCCTCGACATCATCGTCGGCACGCATCGCCTGCTGTCGAAGGACGTCGAGTTCCGCGACCTCGGCCTGCTCGTGGTCGACGAAGAGCAGCGCTTCGGCGTCGCGCACAAGGAGCGCATCAAGCAGATGCGCAAGAAGATCGACGTCCTGACGATGACGGCGACGCCGATTCCGCGCACGCTCAACATGTCGCTCGTGGGCATCCGCGACATGTCGGTGATCGAAACGCCGCCGAAAGACCGGCTGGCGATCCAGACCAACGTGGTGAAGTTCGACTCGAACGTGATCGTGCGCGCGATCCGCGCCGAGATCGCCCGCGGCGGGCAGATCTTCTTCGTCCACAACCGCGTCGAGTCGATCTACTCGATGGGCAACCTGATTCAGCGGCTGGTGCCGGACGCGCGCGTCGTCGTCGGCCACGGACAGATGGCCGAACACGCGCTCGAGAAGGCCATGCTCGACTTCATGGCCCACAAGTTCGACGTGCTGCTGGCCACGACCATTGTCGAGAACGGCCTCGACATCCCCAACGCGAACACGATCATCATCAACCGCGCCGATCGCTACGGGCTGTCGCAGCTCTACCAGCTGCGCGGACGTGTCGGGCGCAGCGATCGCGCGGCCTATGCGTTCCTGCTGATCCCGCCCGAAGAATCGCTGTCGCCGGTGGCGCGCAAGCGCCTGGCCGCGATCAAGGAGTTCAGCGAGCTCGGCAGCGGCTTCCGCGTGGCCGCGCTCGACCTCGAGATCCGGGGCGCCGGCAACCTGCTCGGCGGCGAGCAGAGCGGCACCATCGATGCGGTGGGCTTCGAGATGTACATGAAGCTGCTCGAAGAAACCATTCGCGAACTAAAGGGCGAAGACCTCGAAGACGATCTGCGATCGACGGTGAACCTGAAGGTCGACTTCCGCCTGGGCGAAGACTACGTGCCCGACATGAACCAGCGCCTGATGATCTACCGGCGCATGGCCGCGGCGCGGAGCGAAGACGACATCGCGCGCATCGTCGACGAGGTGCGCGACCGCTACGGCCCGACGCCCACCGCCGTGCTCAACCTGGCGGATTTCGGACGCATCCGCGTGCTGGCCGACAGCCTGGGCATCGAGACGATCGACCGCGACGGCCCCACGGTGGTCCTCAAGTTCAGGGACCGGACGAAGGTGGACCCGATGCACATCATTGCACTGGTCCAGGCGCGCGGGGATCTGCAGCTTTTGCCGCCAAACACTGTGAAGCTCGACCTTAAGGGTGGGGACAAACCTCCAGGTTTGTCCGGGCCGAAATCGCCCCTTCAGCTGATAGCCGAAAGCCGAAAGCTGAAAGCTGATAGCCGAAAGCCGAAAGCCGGCAAGCCCGCCTGGTGGACGGCCCGGGCCACGACCGGGGAGGTCACGCCCGGGTTCACCAAGGCCGAGATTCTGAAGGCCGCCCCCGAAGACCCCCGGGCCCCGGATGGAGTCTTAAACAGGGTGACGGAACTGCTGGAAGACTTGAGACTTGAGACTTGAGACTTGAGGCCTGAGGCTTGAGACTTGACCCCAAGCCCCAAGCCCCAAGCCCGTATCAACCCCCGTATAATCGATAGAAGCCATGAAATTACGAATTGCCGGTTTGGTCGTTATCGGATTGGTGGTGGGTCTGGCGTCGCCGCAAGCTGACATTCTCGAGCAGGTGCTCGTCAAGGTGAACGGCGAGATCATCACCAAGACCGACCTCGAGGCGCGCCAGATTGCCGCCCTTCGGCAGAAGCAGCCGAACCTGCGGCCCGATAGCGATGCGGAGCTGCAGAAGGCGCTCGCCGAGATCACCCCGGAGGTGATCGTCGACGCGGTCGAAGAGCTACTGATGGTCCAGCGCGGCAAGGAGCTGGGCTACACGATGTCCACCGAGCAGTTCACCGGCATCGTCGAGAACATCAAGAAAGAAAACAAGATCGAAAGCGACGCCGCCCTCGAGGCGGCGCTCAAGCAGGAAGGCATGACCATGGCCGACCTGCGCCGGCAGCTCGAGCGCACCATGCTCGTGCAGCGCGTGCAGCAGACCGACGTCATGGCGAAGCTGCAGGTGACCGACACCGAGCTCAGGGCGTACTACGAGACGCACAAGGACGAATTCGCCACCACGCCGCAAATCACGCTCCGCGAGATCACCATCGCCGTGCCGGTGACCGCGCAGGGCATCAACGTGGCGCAGGACGATGCGGCGAAAGAGAAGGCGGAGGATGTCCGCAAGAAAGCCGCGGCCGGCGAGCCGTTCGCGCGGCTGGCGGCGGACTTCTCGGACTCTGGTTCCAAGGCCAACGGCGGCCTGGTGGGTCCGCTGAGCAAGAGCGACCTGTCGGAGGAGCTGCAGAAGGCCGTGGCCGGCCTGAAGACTGGCGACCTCACGCCGGTCACGCGGACGACGCGCGGCTACCAAATCGTCAAGATCGAAGCGTTGCAGGAGACGACCACCAAGTCGTTCGAGGACGCGAAGAACGAGATCGCCGACAAGATCGCCAACGACAAGCGCAGCGGCGAGTACACGAAGTTCATCGAGCGCCTGCGCGCCGAGGCGATCATCGACTGGAAGAACGACGAGATCAAGAAGGCGTACGAGCTGGGCCTGAAAGCCCGGCCCACGGAATCGTAGTGGCGGGTCTTTAGACCCGCCCATTAGACGCGCCTATCCCGACATGGATCCGAGCTGGTATGCGATCCGCACGCGATCGCGGCACGAGAAGATCGTCCGCGATCAGCTCGACAAGAAGCTGGTCGAGGTCTTCCTTCCCACCATCGGCCGCTGGAGCCACTGGAAAGACCGCAAGAAGAAGATCGACTGGCCGCTCTTTCCCGGCTACTGCTTCGCGCGGTTCATCCCGGATGACCGCATCGGCATCCTCAAGGCGCACGGCGTCGTCTCGATCATCAGCAACAGCGGCATGCTGTCGCCGATTCCGGACATTGAAATCGAAAGCATCCGCACGCTCGTCGAGAGCGAGCTCGCCTACGATCCGGTCCCGCTGATCAAGGAGGGCGACATGGTCCTCGTCACGCACGGCCCGCTCAAGGGCGTGGTCGGGCGGCTGGTGCGCAAGGGCGCGCACGCCCGGCTCGTGCTGTCGGTGGATCTCATCGGCCAGGCCGTGAGCGTGGAAGTGGATGCGTCGGACGTCAAAGCGTATTAGCGCCGTCGCGATCGGGACGGCGGCGGCCGTGCTGATCGCCGAGCTCGCGTTGTCGTCGACCAGTTTCCCCTCCGACAGCGTGGCCATCATTCCCGATCCGTATCTGCATCACGTGCATCTGAAGAACCGCACGTTCGTGGCGCATCATCCGTCGGGGGAGTTCGTCTTCATGGCCGTGCCGTCCAGCTACAAGCTTCACGGTGGCGACGTGATCGGCAAGGCCGACTTCCACGCCCGCGTCAAGGCGTTTGCCGGGGCGAACGGGCTCCGCTTCCTGGACCTCTATTCGCCGTTCGACAAAGCCACGGCAGCGGGGACTCCCTTGTTCTTCAAACACGACGTACACTTCACTGCTGAGGGCCACGCCGTCGCCGCCGAAGTGGCTGCGGCATTGTTTCCGGGCACGTAGGGACAAACCTTCAGGTTTGTCCAAAAGACATGACGATCAAGATCGGATCCGTCGCGCTGCAATCTCCGTTTGTCGTCTCGCCCATGGCGGGTATGACCGACACCGCGTTTCGCCGCCTGGTGAAGCGCCAGGGTGGGTGCGGCCTCGTCGTGTCCGAGATGGTCAGCAGCGAGGGGCTGGTGCGCGGCATCGATCGCACGCTCGAGTACGCCGAGTACACCGAAGAGGAGCGGCCCGTCTCCATCCAAATCTTCGGCGGCGAGCCGGCGCGGATGGCCGAAGCGGCGCGCGTGGTCGAGCAGATGGGCGCCAACATCGTCGACGTCAACATGGGCTGCCCGGTGCCGAAGATCGCGAAGCACAACGCGGGCTGCAGCCTCATGCGCGAGCCGGCGCACGCCGCGGAGATCATCGCGGCGATGACGAAGGCGGTGACCATCCCCGTCACGGTGAAGATGCGCAAGGGGTGGGACGACGGGGAGGTCAACGCGCCGGAGCTGGCCAGGCATGTCGAGGGCGCCGGCGCGGCGGCGATCGCGGTGCATGGGCGCACGGCGAAGCAGAGCTACAGCGGGATGGCGGACTGGGACCTGGTGTCGATGGTGGCGCAGGCGGTGTCGATTCCGGTGTTCGGATCCGGCGACTGCATCGAGCCCGAAGACATCGTCTCGCGCATGCGCGCCGGCGTGAGCGGCGTGTTCGTGGGCCGCGGCGTGCTGCGCAACCCGTGGATCCTGGCGCAGGCGCGCGACCTGATGGCGGGCCGCCCGGCCCGCGAGGTCACGCGCGAAGAGCGCGGCCGCTTCCTGCTCGACTACATGCAATTGCTGTTGAGCGAAAACGTCGATGAAGCTCAGGGTTTTCGCCATACCGCCATATCTCCGGGCTCCCTTCGACGAAGCTCAGGGCAGGCCGGGCTCCGGGCTCCGGGCTCCGACATTCCGGGCTCCGATATTCCGGGCTCCGACATTCCGGCGGTTGGCCGCGAACGCTGGGTGATCAACAAGCTGCGCGCGCTGTGCACGTGGTACACGAAGGGGTTCGAAGGGGGCTCGCACCTGCGCATCGGCGTGAACGCGGCGAAGTCGATTCCCGAACTCGAGGCCCTCATTCACGAATTTTTTGTCGCAGACACACGATGCGCCGCTACGCAACGAGGGGGCTGATTTTGGCAAAAAGCGTTGGGATGCGCTCATGAAGCGCACCGTAAGCTTCCCGCTTTTTCCAAAATCACCCCCTCGTTGCGTTCACGCGGCCGGCATCGTGTCGCTCGGATAAGATCAACTGAATGCTCCCTGAGCTCAGCATCGGCGGACGTCGGGTCGGGCCGGCGCACGTGCCGCTCGTGATCGCCGAGATCGGCATCAATCACGAGGGCAGTCTCGATGTCGCCCGCCAGATCGTCGACGCCGCCAAGCGTGCCGGCGTCGAGGTGGTCAAGCATCAGACCCACGTCGTGGATGACGAGATGAGCGGGGCGGCGAAGAAGGTGGTGCCGGGGAACGCCGACGTCTCGATCTACCAGATCATGGAGCGGTGCGCGCTCTCGGAGAACGACGAGCGGCGGCTCAAGGACTACGTCGAGTCGAAGGGCATGATCTTCATGAGCACGCCGTTCTCGCGCGCGGCGGCGGATCGGCTCGAGCGGATGAACGTGCCGGCGTACAAGATCGGCTCCGGCGAGTGCAACAACTACCCGCTGCTCAAACACATCGCGTCCTTCGGCAAGCCCATCATCCTGAGCACGGGGATGAACACGATCGAGAGCGTTGGCAAGGCGGTCGCGATCTTCGAGCAGCAGGGCGTGCCGCATGCGCTGTTGCACACGACGAACCTCTATCCGACGCCCCCGCACCTGGTTCGTCTCGGTGCGATGGTGGAGCTCGGCAAGGCGTTTCCGAAGGCGGTGATTGGTTTGTCGGATCACACGACCGACAACTTGGCCTGTCTTGGGGCTGTCGCGCTCGGCGCATCGATCGTTGAGCGCCATTTCATCGACACCATGAGCCGCGTCGGCCCCGACATCGTCTGCTCGATGGACGAAGCGCGCTGCCGCGAACTGATCCAGAGCGCGAAGATTCTTCACGCCGAGATCGGCGGCACCAAGGGCCCCGTCAAGGAAGAGCAGGTGACCATGGACTTCGCATTTGCGACCGTGGTCACCATCACGCCGATCAAAGCCGGCGAGGCGCTGACGAAGAACAACCTGTGGGTCAAGCGCCCAGGCACCGGCTCGATTCCGGCGGAACGCTATGACGAATTGCTAGGCAAGAAAGCCCGCCGCGACCTGCCTGCCGACACGCATCTGTCGCTCGACGACGTCGAGTAGTCGGTACGACGGGGTCAGACCCATCCGACGGCGCGGAGAGATGCCTCCCGGCGTTCGCTCTCGTCTCGCCGGTCAAATGTCGCTCGCCGTATTGAGCGCTTGGCCTATGGGCGTCTAAACGCGCAACTCGGCGCGCGTAGGCTCCGCTCCATTTGACGGTGCTCCCGGAATCGGCTCGCTCGAACGCTCACGCCGGGAGGCATCTCTCCGCGCCGGGCGGGGTCTGCGAGGCCTGCTGATGCAGGGCGAACCTAACGCCACGAGGGGGTGATTTCAGAAAAAGCGGGAAGATTACGGTGCGCTTCATGAGCGCATCCCAACGCTTTTTGCTGAAATCAGCCCCCTCGTGGCGCGTGAGCCGCAGCGTACGCCGAGCGACTACTCGAACTGCAAGGCAATCACGAACAGCGTCAGCAGCACCCCGGCGCCGGCGGCCAGAGGCTCATACATTGCCAATCGTCGATTGACCGATTTAGTGACTGTTTGGTGATTTCGCGATTTGGCGATTTGGTGAGTCGATTTGGCGAATCATCAAATCGCCGATTCGCCGATTCGGCAATCGAGTCACAAATTGCCCAAATCGCGAAATCGCCAAACAGTCGCAAAATCAGTCAATCAACAATCGACAATGTAGAATTCCTCCCGAGTGGCCCCTCCAGAACAACCCACGCACATCGGCCGTTATGAGGTCGTGAGCCGCCTTGGGCAGGGCGGCATGGGCTCGCTCTACCTGGCCAAGGACCCGAAGATCGGCCGGCTCGTGGCCATCAAGCTGGTCCGCCAGGAATTCGACTCGCCCGAAGCCCGCCAGCGCTTCGCGCGCGAGGCCCAGTCCGCCGGCACCCTCCGCCACCCCAACATCGTCACCATCTTCGACGTCGACGAGCACGACGGCCTGCCGTTCATCGCCATGGAATACATCGACGGCGAAACGCTGGGGGAGATCGTCAAGCGCAAGGCGCTGCTGCCGATCGCCAAGCGCCTGCAGTGGGTCGAGGACCTCTGCAACGGGCTGGCCTACGCGCACCGGCAGGGCGTGATCCACCGGGACATCAAACCCGCCAACCTGATGGTCGACACCGAGGGCTCGCTCAAGATCCTTGACTTCGGCCTGGCGCGCCGCGACGCCTCGAAGTTCACGCAGTCGCACGTGATCATCGGCACGCCCAACTACATGTCGCCCGAGCAGATCCGCGGCCAGAACATCGACACGCGCAGCGACATCTTCTCGGTCGGCGCGCTCCTCTACGAGGTCCTCACCTACAAAGAGGCGTTCCCGGGTGCCGTGCATCAGACGATGCACAAGATCCTGCATGAGGAGCCGGAGCCGATCGAGACGATCGTGGCGGGGATCGATCCGGGGATCGCGAAGATCCTCTCGCGCGCCCTGCAGAAGGATCGCGACGGCCGCTACGCGGACCTCACCGCGATGAGAAACGACCTCGCCGAGGTCCGGGCGCGGCTCGAAAGCGTGTCTGTGTCGGTGGACGACGCGGCGACGATGCCGCTCGGCCGCGACGCGCGCTTCGGGACCACGCAGGGCTCGCCGGCGCGCGGCACCACGCCGCTGTCGACGCCGGGGTCGCGGCCCGGATCGTCGCAGGCGTCGAAGCGGTTCCAGACCAATCGGCAGTCGCTGCAGCGCAGGCGTTCCGAGCAGATCACGGCGGCGCTGGACGAAGCGCGCAAGCTGTTCGAGGCCGGCGACCTCGAGAAGGCCCGCGACAAGTGCGACGCCGCGTTGATGCTCGACCCGGATCATCCGGGGGCGCTGCAGTTGATGGACGACATCGGCGCCGAGGCGGATCGGCAGCAGGCGGCGCAGTTCATGGCCGAAGCGCGCGCCGAGATGCAGAAGGGACAGCTCGATCGGGCCGAGGCGCTGGTGGCGCAGGCGCGGCAGATGCAGCCCGAGTCGACCGACGTCCAGCAACTGCAGGAGGCCATCGACACCACGCGGCGCGAGATCGAGCGCACGCGGCAGGTGCAGGAAACGATGCGCCGCGCGCGGCAGCGGTTTGCCGAGGGCGGGTTCGAGGCGGCCATCCGCGCCGCCGGCGAAGTGCTGGCGATCGATCCGGAGAACGCGGCGGCGAAGGACTTGCAGACGCGCGCGCAGGAGGCAATCGAGGCGGCGGCGACGCGCGCCGAGCGCGACAAGGCGGCGCAGTCCGCGGTGGCGTCGGCGCGGAAGCTGTTCGAAAGCGGCGACGGCCCCGGCGCGATCGCGCAGCTCGAGGCGTTCACGCCGAAGCACGACCTGGTCTCGGCGTTTCTGGCCACGCTCAAGGGCGAGTCCTTCGACTCGGGAGATTCCGCTGCTGGCGCAGCGGAATTCCCTCGCTCAGGACAGGGAGGGGAGACCGCGCACATTCTTCGCCAGGCGCGAGGGCCCACCGAGGATCTGCCCGCGCGGCGCAACATGCTGATCGCGGTCGGCGCCTTCAGCGTGATCCTCGTGACGGCGATGGCGATCTACCGTCCTTGGGAATCCGCCGCGCGCGCCGTGGATCCGCTGGCGGCCAACACGTCGCCGTCGGCCGACACGGCGAGCGCGCCGGCGCCCGTGGCGCCTCCGGTTCTGACGCCCCCGCCCGTGACGGCGCCGACGGTGGCGGCCACCGATCCGAACGGGCCCGACCTCACGAAGGCGTACGACGCGATCAGGAACAACCGCGTGGATGATGCGGTCCGCCTGGCGGCCGTGATCCGCAAGCGCGACCCGAAGTACGCGGGGCTGGCAGGGCTGCAGCTCGCCATCGACAACCAGCGCGCCTTCGAGGTGAAGCAGAAGGAGGCGGCTGATGCCGCGGCGGCGGCCCTGGCCTCGGCCGCGGCGGCGCCGCCGGCCAAACCGGTGGCGGATCCTGAAACGCCGTCGCTGATGAAAGAGGCGGTGGCGACGGTGGCGCCGGGTGGCGGCTATGTGGCCCCGAGCGAGCCGCCGAGCCCGCTCTTACGCGGCCAGGTCGAGCGGCCCGCGATCGAGGCGGTGCTCAGGGAGTGGGAAAAGGCCGTCGGCTCGATGAACATCGCCACCATCAGCAACGTGCGCAGCTTCGACAAGCGGCAGGCGCAGAACTGGCAAAACACCTACAAGAACTACAAAGCGATCGAGATGAACGTGAGGCTGACCGCGGACCCCGAGGTCAACGAGAACTTCGAGGCGGTGGTCCCGGTTCAGGAAGTGATGATCGTGACGCAGAAGAACGGCATCAAGCTGACCATGCAGCCGAGGAACGAGAAGTACCGGATGCACAAGGTCGGCGACAAGTGGCGGCTCCTGCCCCCGTGACGAGCCTCATGTCACGAGCGTCGCGCCGGTGAGGCTCATGTGCCGATCGGTGGACCAGCACACGCGAATGCGCCGGCTCGACATCACGGCAAGGCCGTGGGCGTCGGCCAGCGTCAGTGCCTGATCGCTGAACTTCCTGAGCAGCACCCTGGCGCCGGTGATGGCGTCGATGTCGAAGGCCTCGATGGTGAGGGCCGGCAGCGCCTCCACGAAATTCAGGAACTCGAGTGCGCGGCGCTGGTCGTATCGGCGCAGGAACCACCCGTGGCCTTCGGCGACGACCAACGTCGATGTGGTCAGCGGAGGCGGGTCCGAGAAGAGGCGGCGGAACAGGGGGTGATAGCTGTCGGACTTGTCGAGAAAGGCAATGAAGGCCGCGGTGTCGATGTAGCAGTCAGTCTTTCGAGCCATACACGACCTCGTCCACGGTCTGGCTCGATCGCGGGTTGCCCGATTCCACCAAGCCCGCATAGCGCATCCACGGCGCCTTCTGTCCGCTCGGCGGGAGGCCCAGTCGGATCGCCCGGCGCACGAACTCCGCCACCGAGACCCCCAACGCCGTGGCCTCGCGCTTGACGAGCTCGTACTCCCGCTTGTCGAGGGTGATCTGGGTCCGCATCATCATGTTATCACCTACCATCTTCATGATAACACACGGGTCCTGCTCGCCGCTCTCTGAGTCTGGCCACCGTTCGTTCGCGCTTCGGCGTGCACCCGAGCACCCGAGCACCCAAGCACCCAAGCACCCAAGCACCGGATAGCCGATCGGCCGCCCTAGCTTACGGCGAGCGGCTGCGATCGTGGCGAACTCCCTGGCGGCGAGCCCATCGAAGGATACGGTCGATGCGGCCAGGCTTCCGAGGGCAACTTCGGCGCGTTGGGCCAGACTCGACTTGCGCTTCCCGTCGGCGCGCAAGGCGATAATCGCGTCGGCTCCGGCGACGGTCCAGTGCATGCCGGCGCGCTTGAGCCGCGTGCCGATCGCCGTCTTGCAGCCGGCCTCGACCACGCCGGTTGAGGTGCACAGACCCTGGGCGCGGAACTCGGGGTAGCGCATGCGGTGGTGGTTCTCCGTGACGTAGCCCAGACACTTCGACCTCCGCCTTGCGCACCGGCACCCCGGTGCCATCCATCCCCAGGTACAACGTCGGCGCTAGCGGCTCGCTGGGCACCGGCGGTTCGATGACGCGCTGTTCGTCCGCGGCGACCTCGCGCCCCAGGGCTTCCGCCGCCCGCTCCACGTGCGTGGTCGGCACCTCGACGCCTGCCAGCTCGCGCAACAGCTCGTGACCCTCCTCGAAGCTAACCATCGCCCCCCCGCCCCACCATGCGCAAGACGCCCGGCGAGAGCGACGCACCCTCAACCCCCAGTGCGCGGTCGCGCGGGCAGAAGCCCGCCTCACAGGGCGCGCAGCTTGACCGGCTCTGCGCCACCGGCGTAATGTAGTCACATGAAGGACCACACAGCCGCGCGGCGGGGATCGGCGCGGAAGGTTGTCGGCGTCCGGGAACTGAAGACGCATGCCGCCGGCATCCTGCGCCACGTAAGAGAGGCGCGTGCGTCGTACATCCTGACGCACCGGGGCCGGGCCGTCGGCATGATCCTTCCCCTCGAGCCGGCCGAAGATGCCTCGACGACTTCTGAAGACGCCGCGGCCGCGTGGGACGCGTTCGTGCGCGCGGGGCGGCGCCTCGAACGTCAATTCCGTCCGGGCGTCAGCGGCGTCGACCTCCTCTCCGCCATGCGCCGATAGGATGGCAATCGGTCGACGGAATCCACGTGGGCCGGTTCGAACCCGTCGTTCCGGGAATCTCCGGTACACCGTTGACGCGAGCGTCTTCATCAACGCGTTCAATCCACACGAACCGGGTCACGCGGCGAGCCTGGCGATTCTGGCCGCGATTCAGGAAGGCGGCGACCCGGTCATCGTGCCGACATTGTTGCTCCCTGAGATGGCATCGGCCGTGGCTCGAGCGAGCCACGACGGTGCCGGGGCCCTCGAGTATGCGACCGCGACGGCGGCCCTTCCGCACCTCTCGCTCGTCGCGTTGACGTCGACGACGGCCCGGCAGGCGGCCGAGTTGGCGGCCACGCACCGGCTGCGTGGCGCTGACGCCGTCTACGTCATGGTCGCGCGAAGGTACGGAACGACGCTCGTGTCGCGAGACGATGAGCAGCGTTCGCGCGGGTCCGTGGTCGTGGTCTGTCAGACCCCCGAAGAAGCCCTGAGCCATCGGCAGACGATCGAGCGGACCCGGCGATCACGCGTCAAGAAACCGTGACCCTCGCCCGTCACGGCCGCCAATCTTCAATCTTCAATCTTCAATCGACAATCCCGCAATCTCAAAATCGAATCACCCAATCACCAAATCACGAAATCACCAAACAGTCGCCCAATCGATCAATCAGCAATCGGCAATGCGTCGTTCTACGCCAAACGCAGCCAGTTCTCGAGCGCCAGCTTGTCGACCCGGGCAAACTCACGCTCGTTGTCGGTTACCACCGTGCAGCCCAGGCTCACCGCCTGAGCGGCGATGAGCAAATCGTTGCCACCGATCGGTTGACCAGCGTGTTCAAGTTGGGCGCGGAGCGTACCGTAATTGGAGTCGGCGGGCGCTTCGAAGGGCAGGACATCAAGCACACCGAGTACCGCTTCGAGTTGGGCAGACAGTCGCGCCGATCCCTTCTTCGCGGCGCCGTAGCGGAGTTCCGCGGCGACGATGATGCTGGTGCAGACGTGTGCCTCACCGACGGCGCGGATCTCCTGCGCCACGCGGCCCTGCGGATGACGGACGAGATCCGACACGATGTTGGTGTCGAGCAGGTACCGCATCAAAAATCAACGGGGTCGACCGGCAGCTCTGCGATTGACGGGAAATCCTCATCGAGCGGCGCGAGAGTGGCCAGCCGCGCCAGAAGGGACGTCGGCGGGGCCGGTTCGATGATCAGCCGTTCACCGTCCTTGCGCATGATGGCGTCCTCTCCCGGAAGCTCGAATTCGCGTGGGATCCGGACGGCCTGGTTTCGACCGTTCTTGAAAAGCTTGACGTGCCGCCCGCGGAGCAAAGACTCTGACATATGCCACAGCATATGTCATGCCGTCCAGGCAGTCAAGCAGGGGGCGGGCTGATTTTGGCAAAAAGCGTTGGGATGCGCTCAATGAACCGTACGGGGAGACGCGCGGCGCATGTCAGTCCTTACGCGCCCTGAGCAGTGCGTCCAGCAGAAGGGTTCGTGCTGCGCAAGTAAGTCCAGTGTTCGAGTATATACTGCCGTCACTTTGCACAGTAAAATGACGGCATCATGGCACAGAGCCGTTATCCGCGGCTATTCCGGGCCCCGAAAGGGAGCTTCTTCCTCCTTGGCGTGCGGGGGACCGGCAAGAGCACCTGGACACGGAACGCGTTTCCCGGCGCACATATCGTCGATCTTCTGGATGAATCGCGCGCTCAGCAACTGCTCGCCAATCCTGGCCTCCTGGCCCTGGAGCTCCGGGCATTGCCGCGCGAAACGGTCGTGGTTCTCGACGAAATCCAGCGCGTGCCCGGGTTGCTCAACGAGGTCCATCGCGCCATCGAAGCCAGCGCGCGCCGGTTCGTGCTCCTGGGCTCCAGTGCCCGTCGCCTCAAGACCGCGAATACCAACCTCCTCGCGGGGCGGGCCACCCTCCAGACGATGTACCCGCTCGTGCCCGCCGAACTCGGGAAAGACTTCGCTCTCGACCGCGTCCTGCGTTTTGGGAGCATCCCGCTCATCTGGCAGGCCGCGGATCCCCGCGCCACGCTCGACGCCTACGTGCAGCTCTACGTCCGTGAGGAAATCCGCGTCGAGGCCTTGGTGCGGAACCTCCCCGGGTTCCTCCGGTTTCTGCCCGTCGCGGCGCTCTTCCACGGACAAGTCATCAACGTCGCCGGTCTGGCACGCGACGCGGCAACGGCGAGGACGACGGTGGAAGGGTATCTCGGCATTCTGCAAGACACGCTGCTGGCGACACTGCTGCCGGCCTTCGAGTCGCGGCTGCGCGTGCGCGAGCGCCGCCATCCGAAGCTCTATTGGGTCGACCCGGGAGTGGTGCGAGCCGCCAAGCGGCAGCTTGGCCCGGTTTCGTCCGAGGAGCGCGGGCCGCTCGTCGAAGGGTGGATCCTCACGACTCTCCGCGCTCATAACGGCGACGCCGGCGTGTTCGAGGACATTTGGTACTGGGCACCGGCCCAGGCCCGCCAGACGGAAGTCGATTTCCTGCTGCGCCGCGGGCGGGAATATCTGGCGCTCGAGGTCAAGGCGCAGGCACGGTTTTCAACCTCGCAGCTCGATGGATTGCGCGCGATCGGCGAACTTCCAGCTCTCACCAGACGCGTCCTCGTGTACCTCGGTGACCGGCAACTGAAAACCGAGGACGGGATCGAGATCTGGCCGCTCGAGACATTTCTCGAGCGGCTGGCTGGTCGGACGCTGTGGCCGTGAGGCCAGGCGGCGTTACGTGCAACGTGCTCGAGGATCCTTATTTGACCGATCGCAGTGCAGTGGCGAGCGCCACCAGACCAGGCGGCGGTGAACTACTGGTTCCGCGCCAATGCCGCGGCGGCGCCGCCGGCATCAAGCCGACGATGCAGCCGAGGAACGAGAAGTACCGGCTGCACAAGGTCGGCGACAAATGGCGGTTGCTGCCACCGTGAAGCGTGGGCAACACATTGACGATTGAGCGATCGGCGATTTAGTGACTGTTTGGTGATTGCCAATTGTCGATTGGGCGACTCGATTGCAGATTCCCGATCGCACGATTGGCTGCCCCGTCACCGCCGCCAATCTTCAATCGACAATCGACAATCCCGCAATCGAATCACCCAATCCCAAATCACGAAATCACCAAACAGTCGGCAATCGTTCAGTCGCCGATTGGCAATGCTGTGACCCCAGCCCTGTGAGCACGGGTCCGGCGACAGAGAGCGGCGTGGTGGTCTGGACGGGGTTAGAATGGAGGCGTGTCCACGCCTGATCGCCCGATGACGTTGCGGATCGCGCCGCAGTCCGATTCGGAGCGGCTGAATCGCGAATACTGGGAGGGCATCCCGCCCCACGAGCGGCTCGCGCAGGTTTGGGATCTCGTGCGTGAATACACCGCGTGGAGGACGCCCGATGCCGGTGAATCCCGACTTCAGCGATCTGTTCTCCGCGTTGAACGACGCTGACACCCGCTACCTGATGGTTGGGGGCTACGCGGTTTCCTTTCACGCCGAACCCCGTTTTACCAAAGACCTCGACGTCTGGGTGGAGCCAACGCCGGCAAATGCGGTGGCCGCTCACCGAGCGCTGTCCGCGTTCGGCGCGCCGATGGCGGATGTGCGGCCGGCGGACCTGTCGAAGCCAGGACTGATCGTTCAGCTCGGTGTCCCCCCGAACCGCATCGATATTGTGACATCGATCGACGGCGTCTCGTTCGAGCAGGCATGGGCCGGCAGAGTGGACTCCGTTTACGGCGACGTGCCCGTCCATGTCATTGGGCGGCGAGAGCTGGTATTGAACAAGAGAGCGTGCGGACGTCCGCAGGACCTGGTAGACGCCGACCAGTTGGAGAAGTCAGCGCCCTGAGCGCCACCAGGCAGCGGCTCACACGCAACGAGGGGGGTGATTTCAGAGCAAAGCGTTGATGCGCTCATGAAGCGCACCGTAAGCTTCCCGCTTTCTCTGAAATCACCCCCTCGTTGCGTTAAGTTCGCCCGCAGTCGGTCGCGCTTCGGCG
>MELE01000214.1:47518-48207 GCA_001768615.1 Acidobacteria bacterium RIFCSPLOWO2_12_FULL_67_14b
CCCGGCACTGTACGCACAGTACGCACCCTATTTCCGCCAGGGATCGACCAGCTTCAGCCCTGCGATGTCGCTGAAGTCCGCGATGTTGCGGGTGGCGAGGGTAAGTCCGGCGCTGACCGCGATGGCGGCGATCTGCGCATCCGGATAGCCGATCGGCCGCCCTCGCTTTCGGCGAGCGGCTGCGATCGTGGCGAACTCCCTGGCGGCGAGCCCATCGAAGGATACGGTCGACGCGGCCAGGCTTCCGAGGGCAACTTCGGCGCGTTGGGCCAGACTCGACTTGCGCTTCCCGTCGGGCAGAAGCTCGATGCCGAGTCGAATCTCTGCCACCGTGACCGCACTGGTCACGAGGTCCGAGTCGCGCTGCGCGTCGAGCCACTGCACGACTCGAGGATCGCAGGTGACCTTCATCAACTCGGACACGACGTTGGTGTCGAGGAGGATCACGAGTCTTCCTCATCGAAGAGGTGTGGGTCTTCGACCATTTCGTCGCGTGCCGGCAGCTCCAGCTCGACGCCGCCGACCTCCATGAAGATGCGATGAAGACGGGTCCCGAGGCCCTCTCTCGGGATCGAGCGATCGCGGCGCAGCTCGAGGCCCAGAATCAGCCGGGCCTCTTCCTCCATCGACCGCCCGTGCTCGGCGGCACGTTTCCGGAGGGCTTTCTTGAGGGATTCGTCCAGGTTGCG
>MELE01000215.1:0-344 GCA_001768615.1 Acidobacteria bacterium RIFCSPLOWO2_12_FULL_67_14b
CGGCCGGTTGACGTGATCGGCGATCTGCATCCCGAGCAGCACGTTGTCGTCCATGCTGTTGTTCAGGAACAGCCCGTGCCGGCCGAGCGTCAGCAGGTTGCGGATCTCGTGGACCCCGTCGAGCACCGGGATCAGGTGATCCTCGAAGTTGAGCTCGTACACCGGATAGGCGGTCGGAATGTCGGTGATGTGGTACTCCTCGACCTCGGCCTCGGTGACGCCGTAGCCCATCTTCATCAGGTCGCGTAGCGCCAGCTTGTAGATCTCCTCGTCGCTCGCCTGCCACAGCGCCTCGTCCTTCCACAGCGACAGCTCGATGCA
The DNA here is from genome assembly GCA_001768615.1 of Acidobacteria bacterium RIFCSPLOWO2_12_FULL_67_14b. GTDB lineage: Bacteria > Acidobacteriota > Vicinamibacteria > Vicinamibacterales > UBA2999 > 12-FULL-67-14b. The sequence goes on from MELE01000215.1 coordinate 322, forward strand.
CAGCACCGTGCGATCGGCGGGCA
>MELE01000215.1:376-16607 GCA_001768615.1 Acidobacteria bacterium RIFCSPLOWO2_12_FULL_67_14b
AGACGGTTGACGCGGAAGTGCTCGTCGAGCAGGTAGACCCAGTGGTAGTCGGTCATCCGCGCGCGCTTGAGCGCGATGTAGATCAGCTTCAGGCTGCGGTAGCGCAGCTTCGACGCGTGCTCGATCACCGCGGCCGGCAGCGCCGGGGCCGTCATGCCGACCAGCGCCGGCAGCGGCAGCGTCGACAGCACGACGTCGGCCTCGATCGTGTGCTCCCGGCCGCCGGACGAGTAGACGACGCGGGCGACGCGATCGGCGTCGCGCTCGAGACGCACCACCGGCGAGTTGAGGAGGATGGTGTTGCCCGCGGCGCGGACCTCCGCGGCCATGCCTTCGTACAACAGGCTGATCCCTTTGCGCGGATACATGTACTTCGTGAAGTAGGTCGCCGGGTCGGCCTTGATCCCGAGCGTGCGCAGGATGATGTTCTTGAGGTTGAGCTTGGCGACGCGCTGCGCCTGCTTCGACGAGATCTGCGAGGTCGGCAGGCCCCAGACGCGCGCGGAGTAGATGCCGAAGCACAGGTCGTAGAGCGTGCGGCCCAGGTTGCGGACGCCCCACTCCTCGAACGAGTCTTCCTTCTTCGCGGGCGAGAACGTCGAGGTCAGCGTCGCGACCAGGTAGTCGAAGACGATCCGCGCCGACAGGAACGGGCTCACGCCGGTCAGCACCTGCAGCATCTCGAGCGGGTAGACGTATTCCCGGCCGCGCAGCAGCACGCGCGTGCCGCGCGTGAGGATCAGCGGGTCGTCGCCGAAGAACCGCTTGATCGACTGCAACACGGTGCGGCTTTCTTCGGTCTCGCGAATGTGGAACGTATGCGGGCCGAAGTCGACGGCGTAGTTGCCGACCGTGATCGTCCGCGCCATGCCGCCGACGGCGTCATCGCGATCCAGGACGGTGACCGGATAGCCCAGCTCAGACAGCCGCCACGCCGCCGTGATCCCGGCCGGCCCGGCCCCCAACACCACCACGCGCTGCTTTCCGCTCATCCGCTCCTCACGCTCGACCGATCAGAAACTGCCGCAACTCTTGCAGGCCTTGCTCGAACGACCGCGACGGCTGGACGCCGAACCGATCGCGCATGGCGGTATCGACGGATCGGAACTCGATGTACTCGGCCACGCGGCCTTCGTGACGAACCGTCACCTCGGCGCCGAGCAGGCGCGCCATCGTGCGCACGACCTGGTTCACGCTCACCGGCGTGCCCGAGGCGAAATCCACGGTGGCGCTGGTGCCCCGCGCCTTGACCAGCGCCAGGAACCCCGCCACCGCATCGTCCACGTACATGAAGTCGATCAGGTTCTCGCCATCACCGCGCACGACGAACTCGCGCTGGCCGGCGGCCATGGCGGTGAGCCAGCGGGTGGTGATCTTCCGCGCCGCTTCGTACGGACCGTAGGCGCCGAAGAACCGCACGTTGATGTAGCTCGTTACCTGGTCGCGGCGCTCGGCGAAGAATCTCAGGTATTGCTCGGAGGCCAGCTTCGAGATCGCGTAGGGCAGCCGCGGCGACACCGGCGTGGCCGGCGACACGGCGCCAACCAGGCCGTCGTAGACGGCGCCCGACGAGACGTTGACCACGTGATCGGCCGGGCAGTGTTCGAGACAGGTCACGAAGGCCACGGTGTTGCATTCCAGGTCCCAGCGCGGACGCTCGGCCGACGCCGCCGGATCGCCGTTGGCCGCCAGGTGCAACATCGCATCGGGCCTGCCGCCCACGGTCTTCGCCAGCGCGCGCACCTCCTGCTCGTTCAGCAGATCGCACTGCACCGGCCGCACGTGGCTGAGCCCGTGGGCCTTGACGAACGCCTCGAGGCCGGGCGTGCGGTGATACACGGCGACGATGTCCCAGTCGCGCGGCGCGCGCAACAGCACGTTGTGGCCGATGAATCCGCTGGCGCCGGTGACGAGCAGCCGCATCAGCTCTTGCCGCTGACCGCGTCGTAGTTCTCGCGGTACCAGGCGATGGCCTGCGACACGCCGGCCTCGAGCGACACCGTCGGCTTGTAGCCCAGCAGCCGCATCGCCTTATCGATCGAGGGCACGCGCAGGTCGACTTCCGGGCCGGGATGCGGCTTGAACACGATCTCGGACTTCGAATTGGTCAGGCGGATGATCAGGTGCGCCAGCTCGAAGTTGGTCGCCGTGCCTTGCGGGTTGCCGAGGTTGAACGCCTGGCCGATCGCGGCCGGGTTCTCGGCGCAGCGCAACACGCCGTCGACGAAGTCCGAGACGAAACACCAGGACCGGATCTGCGTGCCGTCGTTGTAGAGCGTGATCGGCAGGTTGCGCAGCGCCTGCAGCGTGATGCCGCGGATCGCGCCGTCACCCACCTGTCGCGGCCCGTAGACGTTGAACGGGCGCACGATCACCAGCGGCAGGTGGTCTTCGCGGTAGTGCGCGTAGGACAGGTGCTCCGACGCCAGCTTGCTCGCGGCATACACCCACCGGCTCTCGCCGATCGGGCCGATCTGCGTGACGTCGTCTTCCTTGCCCTTGTGCACGAACGGGCCGTAGACCTCGCTCGTCGAGAACTCGACGAAGCGCTCGACGCCGACGTCCAGCGACGCCTTCACCACCTGGTGCGTCCCCAGCATGTTCACTTCCATCGTCCGCACGGCACTGCGGTCGACGGTGTAGACGCCGGCGATGGCGGCGCAGTGAATCACGATCTGGCAGCCGTCCACGGCCTGGCGCGTGGCGTCGTAGTCGAGCACGTCGCCCTTGATGAAGTGCAGGTGCTTGTGCCCTTCGAGATGGGCGAACTGCAGGGCGTTGCGATGCAGGTTGTCGTAGACGACGATCTCGTTGTCGTCGACGAGCAGCGAGACCAGGTGGGAGCCGATGAAACCGGCGCCGCCGGTCACGCAGATCTTCTTGTTCTTCAATGCCATGTGAGCACGGTCCTCAGGGGCTGAAAGCTGAAAGCTGAAGGCTGAAAGCTGAAGGCTGAAAGCTGAAGGCTGAAGGCTGAAGGCTGATCAGAGCTTGCCGTTGGCCGAACGGTTACGAACGGAGACGGCCTTGCGCTTCGGCGTGGCCGGTTCCTGGCGCAAGGGGAACAGCTTGTCGCGGGGCACGCCGACCGCGAGCAGGTCCTGCAGCTGGCGGCCGGATCGATCCAGCGTGGCGACGATGATCAGGTCGTACTCGATCGTGGCATGGTCGGTGATCGGCAGCACGGGCATGCCGAGGAATTCGCGCCCGCCGTCGGCATCGAACACCGCCACGGGCTCGAGCCCCGATTCCTTGAGCGAGAGGTAGGCGAGCTCGGCCGCCTCGCCGCTGCCGCAGATCGCCACCCGCTTGCCTTCGGCCGCGCACGCCTGCAGCGCCGTCCGCAAGTGCTGGCGGACCTCGCCATACAGATGCAGCGAATAGTCCATGAACTCGTAGGTCAGCCGCGCCTTCTCGGCGATGCCGCGCGGCGTGATCAGGTAGGTGATGCGGTTGGGCTGGACGTTCACCACCTTGATGAAACCCTTGTGCACCATCCGCCGGAGGTAGATGTTGGCCAAACCGAGGGCGATGCCCAGTTTGCCCGCCAGGCCGCGCTGGGTGACGCGCGAGTTCTGCTGGACCGCCTCGAGCAGCCTTAAGGCGCGATGTGCTTCAAAGTCCATGCCGTTCACTTGCGGGGAGAGCTGGGTTGCAGCGCGCGTTCGGCGGCGGCCCAATCGTCCATGTCGTCGATGCTGATCGACCGGTCGGCCGGCATCTTGTAGGCGACGACGTGATCGCCGTAGAGGCTCGGCTCCGGCGCGAACAACACGGGCGTGCGGCAGGCGTAGATCGCGCCGTTCATCGCCCACGCTTCCGGGAGATCCTGGCGGCGGTTGATGCGGTTGCGGACCGGCTCGCCGGTGGCGAAGAGGACCGCGCGGCCGCTGGCGTCGATGCGGAGGGTGCGCATCGGATGCGAGTGGGCCGGCACCGCGCTCACGCTCAGCACCGAGTCGGCGCCGCTCTCGTCCAGCAGCGCCGCCGCGGCGGCGATGTCCGCGGCGAGGCGCAGCGGCGAGGTGGGCTGGAGGATCATCACCGCATCGGGGCGATAGCCGGCGCGCGTGTCCATCCACCTGACGGCATGCTGGATCACCGGCAGGTGGGGCGTGTCGTCCTGGGCGAGTTCGGCCGGCCGCAGAAACGGCACGTCGCACCACATCGAGCGGGCCGCGTCCGCGATGGCCTGATCCTCGGTCGAGAGGATGAGCCGGTCGAGCACGCCCGACGTGCGCGCCGCCTCGATCGTGTACGCGAGCAGCGGCTTGCCCGCCAGCAACTTGAGGTTCTTGCCGGGAATGCCCTTGGAGCCGCCGCGGGCGGTGACGATGCCGAGAACTTTCACGGGGCTTGAGGCTTGGGGCTTGCCTGCCCACCGAAGCCTTGGCGTAGGTGGGGGGCTTGCCCACTCTCGAAGAACCGCTTCTGCGTGTACAGCTCCGCGCTGGCCAGCACGTCGACAATCGCCTGGCTGGCGTCGGGGCGGTAATAGATGTGCGACGGCGCGTAGCGCCCGTGCGCGAGCTGCGCGCGAATGGCGGCGGCGATCGCCGCCGTGTCGTAACCCACGTGCGTCACGTGCTCGGCCGCCAGCCGGCCCTGCTGGCGCAGGCCCACGTTCACCACCGGCGTGCCGAGAAACGAGCCCTCCTTGATGCCGGCCGACGAGTTGCCGACCAGGCACGACGCCTGCGCCAGCATGGCGACGAAGTCTTCGGCGGCGACGTTGGTGATGAACCGCATCTTCTCGGTGAGCGCCGAGTGGATCTCCCGCAGGTGCCGCAGGCGATCCGCCATCTCGCCGGTGCCGGCGTCGGGATTGGGCCAGAACCAGATGGCCGGCATGTCGAGCGACGCCACCGCGCGCAGCGTCGTTTCCAGGTGCTCGCGGTTGTCGCGCTCGGTGGTCACCGGGTGCTGCACGACCATCAGGTACGGCTGGGTCATGTCGATCGCGTGGCCCACGCCGAACCCGTTGACGCGCTCGCTGGTGATCGTCGTGGCCGCGTGCGCGGCCAGCTCGACGTCGAGCGATCCGGTGTTGAAGACGTAGCGCGGGTCCTCGCCCATCGCCAAAACCCGCCGCTCGGCGTCGGCATTGGTCACGAAGTGGAGGTGGGCCAGCTTCGTGATGGCGTGCCGCACGCTCTCGTCGATGCTGCCGGTGACGTCGCCGCCCTCGATGTGCGCGATGGTGATGTTCAGGTACGCCGCCGCCATTGCAATGGCGAGCTGCTCGAAGCGATCGCCGCAGATCACCACGACGTCGGGCTCGAGGGTATAAAGGCTGTTGGTGAACTCGAGCGCCGTCAGGCACGCCGTCTTCGCCATGGCCACGTGGTTGCCGCCCTCGATCACGTTGAACAGCGACGCCGCGATGTCGAAGCCGCCGGCCGCGATGTCGTCGGCGATGTGCCGGCTGTACTTGTCGAGCAGGATCGAGCCGCCGAGCATCAGCTTCAGGTCGAGGTCGGGGTGGGCGTGGAGCTTCCGGATCAGCAGCTGGCTGCGCCCGTAATAGGCGCGGTTGGTGATCGGAAAACAGATCTTGCGTTTCGAGCCGGGCATTCGTCTTTCTGCCTTCTGCCTTCTGCCTTCTGCCTTCAGCCTTTACACGCCCGAAGGGCTGTGGTTGATCACCACGGTCTTCAACTCGGTATACACGTCGAGCGACTCCGTTCCAGGCTCGCGGAACCCGTTGCCGGAATTCTTGACGCCGCCAAACGGCATGTGGGGCCCGGCGCCGTAGGTGGCGCCGTTCACCGAGACGAGGCCGCCGCGATAGCGCGTGATGAACTCCTGCGCGCGATGCACGCTCGCGGTGTGAATGGCGCCGGTCAGGCCGTAGGTGGTCCGATTGGCGAGCTGCACGGAGTCCTCAAAACCGTTCACACGATAAAGGCAGGTGACCGGTCCGAACAGCTCCTGCTGGGACACCTCATCGTCCGGCGCGGCGTTCTCGAGCACGGTCGGCGCCATGTAGTACCCGGGCGCCAGGGACGCCAGCGCGCTGCCGCCGGCGGCGAGCGTGGCGCCCCTCGACACCGCCTCGGCCACTTGCTGAAGCAGGCGATCGAGACTGGCGCGCGAGATCACGGGGCCGCATTCATCATCGGCGCCGGAACCCACCCTGACCTTCGCCACCCGCGCCAGCAGCGCCTTGCGGAAGGCGTCGTAGATCCGGTCGAACACGATGATGCGGCTGCCCGAGGCGCATCGCTGTCCCGCATCGACGAACGCCGAGGCCACCGCCAGCTCCGCTGCCAGTTCGAGATCCGCGTCGTCACACACCACGAACGGGTTCTTGCCGCCGAGCTCGAGGCACACCTTCGCGAGCACCGCGCGCTCGCTCACCATTTTCTGAATCAGCTTGCCCGTGGCCGACGAGCCGGTGAAGCTGACGACGCCGACGCGCGAGTCCTGGACGAGCGGGGCGCCGGCATCCGGACCAAAGCCTTGCACGGCGGAATACAAGCCCACGGGCAGGCCCGCGTCTTTCAGGAGTCTTCCGAACTCCACCGCGGTGTGGGGCGTGAGCTCGTGAGACTTGGCCACCACCGCGTTGCCGCACAGCAGCGCGGGAAACGCCTTCCAGGCGATGCCGGCCAGCGGACTGTTGAACGGCATGATGGCCGCGCAAATGCCGATCGGCTGCCGCAGGGTCTGCACCGTCCGGTTCGAGATCGGGCTCGGCATGGTCTTGCCGTAGAAGCGGCTGCCCTCGCCTTCCATGAAGACGGCGAGGTCCGCGGACGAGGCGACTTCGGCGACGGCGTTCTTCCACGGCTTGCCGGTCTCGACCTGGATGATGGCGCCGAAGAGCTGCTCGCGCTCGCGCAGCAACTGCGCCGCGCGACCGAGGATGGCGCCACGCTTCGGCGCCGGCGTTCGTGCCCACGCGTCGGCGGCGCCGGCCGCGGCCGACACGGCGTGCGCCACTTCCGCCGCGCCGCCGCGTGCCACGCGGGCGACCACGCGATCGTCGATCGGCGAGCGCTTCTCGAACACGGCGCCGCCGGTCGAGGGGACCTCGACATCGGCGATCCAATGCGGAACGAAGGGTGGATAGGTCACGTTCTAGGCTTGGGGCTTGGGGCTTGAGGCTTGGGGCTTGCCTGCCCCGCCGAAGCCTTGGCGAAGGCGGGGGGCTTGGGCCTGCATTACTGTTCGCGCGATCGACGGGCCATCCAGGCCGTGATACGCGAGCACGTCGGCATTGGCCCCGCAAGCCGGTACTTCGGTGATGCCGATCGACACCACGGCGGCGCGAACGCCGGTTCGGGCCAGCGCCGCCGCCACCATCACGCCCTGCCCGAACTCGAGATAGTGATTGTCGAGCGTCACGATCGTCGGGAAGCGGCCCAGCGTTTCGCGCACCCAGTCCTCGTCGATGCGGTTGAGCCAGGGCAGGTCGATCACCGCGGCCGACACGCCCTGGGCCGCCAGTTCGTCGGCGGCCTTCCAGGCGTTGGTCAGCAACACCGGGCCGTATCCGACGATCACCACGTCGGTGCCGGGGCGAAGCACCGCACCGCGGCCGGCCTGCAAGGTGTAGTCGGCCGGGACCGCGTACGGCAGGTCGAGCGGCACGTTGACGAATCGCAGGTAGGTGCTGCCGGGGTTCTGCTCGACGGCCCAGCGGATGGCGAGGCGCGCCTCGCGCTCGCTGCACGGCTCGAAGGCGACGAGCCCGGGCACGGCGCCGATGGCCGAGATGTCGCGCACGGACTGGTGGGAGTGGCCCGGGCCGCCGGGGACGAGGCCCGCGAGCGTGGCGGTGTAGATGACCTTCTTCTTCTCGGTGGCGTTGTTGTAGATGTGCTCGTTGGCCCGCGACGACAGGAAGCACGCGAACGAGTGCACCACCGGCAGCATGCCGCCAAGCGCCAGGCCGCCCGCCGCCGACACCATGTGCTGCTCGGCGATGCCGCACTCGATGAAGCGCCCGGGCAGCTCCGCCTTGAACGCCTCGATGCCGCAGTCCGACAGCAGGTCGGCGTCCATCACCACGATCTCGGGCCGCTGCCGCGCCATGGCGAGCAGTTCGTCGCCGTAGGCCAGGACGAGCCGTTCGGGCTGCTTCGGCGCGATGCGGACCGGCACCGGCGCGGAGGTCAACGTCACTTCCGCCTGCCCGAGATCGGCGAGGCGGGCGTTCACGCGCGCAATCAGCTCGCGGGCGGCCGCCCCGTAGTCCTTCAGCGAGGGGGCGCCGGCATGGAAGTGATACGTCTGGTCGCCGCACGCCAGGCCTTCCATGAACGAGACGCCCTTGCCCTTGATGGTGTCGGCGATGAACACCTTGGGCTTGTCGGTGACGGTGTCGAAATAGGCGAGCGTGTCGCGCAGCACCGTAAAGTCGTGGCCGTCACCGCGCCGCACCTCCCAGCCGAACGCCCGGAACTTGTCTTCGATGGGTCCGAGGTCGCTGACCGCGGCCACCGCGGAATCCGACTGCAGCTTGTTGTGATCGACGATCACGGTAATCTCGGCGAGGCGCTCGTTGGCCACGGGCTGAAGTGACTCCCAGATCTGCCCTTCCTGGAGCTCGCCGTCGCCGGTCATCACGACAATGCGGCCGCCGCGCCCGGTGAACCGGTTCGCGCGGGCCATGCCGTAGGCCTTCGAAATGCCCATGCCGAGCGAGCCGGTGTTGGCGGCGATGAACGGCGTGCTGACGTCGGGATGGCCGGGGAGCCCGTTCAGCTGGCGCAGCTTCGGCAACAAGTCGAAGCCGAGCTTCCCCATCGCGATCAGCAGCGAGTAGAGCGCCGGCGCGTCGTGGCCCTTCGACGAGAAGTAGGTGTCGGCGTCGGCGCTCGGGCCGTTCGGATCGCGCAGGTACTCGGTCCAGAGCCAGGTGATGATGTCGGTCGAGCTGTAGCTCGAGCCGATGTGACCCGAGCCCGCCTGCATGATCATGAACAACGTGTTGATGCGGCAGAGATCCGCGATCAGCCCGGCGCGCGCGATCGGATCCGTGACGGCCTGCCGCACCGCCCGGAACGCCTCCCGCGAGACGTAGGACAGCGAGTCGTCTCCCACGAGGGTGAGCGCGCGATCGGAAAAGTCTTTTTCGCCCATAACGTTGATCTGTCAGCCGTAAGCCGAGAGCCGTAAGCCGAGAGCCGTAAGCCGAGCGCGCTAGCGTGCCGTCCAGCCGCCGTCGACGACGATCGTGGCGCCGGTCATGTACGACGAGGCGCGCGAGGCGAGAAACAGCACCGCGCCGTTGTAGTCGTCTTCCGTGGCCATGCGGCCGAGCGGCGTCCGTTTTTCGTATTCGGCCACGAACTCCGGCGCGTGGCCGACTTCGCGGACGCCTCCCGGCACCAGCGTGTTGGCGCGGATGCCGAGGGGCGCGCCGTACTCGGCCAGCCAGCGCGTGAAGTTCAGCACGCCCGACTTCGCCACGCTGTAGCCGACCGGCTTGAAGAACTCGACGCCGCCGGTCCGCTTGTAGGCGTAGATCGCCTGGTCGGGCGCGACGACACCGTAGGTCGACGAGACGTTGATGATGCTCCCTGTGGGCAGAGCGGGGCTTGCCGCCCGTAGCGCTTCGCGCGAAGGGCGGAAGTGACGGACGAACGCCTGCGACGCGAACAGCGCGCTCTTCAGGTGCGAGTCGATCATCGTGTCCCAGGCCACCTCGGGGTAGTCCTCAAAGCGGCCGTTTTCGGCGCCGAGGGCGGCGGGCGACGACCCCATGCCGGCGTTGTTGACGAGGATCGTCGGCGTGCCGAGCGCATTGGCGATGCGCGCCACGGCGGCCTCGACGCCGGCGCGCTGCGTGAGGTCGACCAGGTCGACCCGCACCTCGCAGCCCTCGGCCGCCAGCCCGGCGAACGCGTCTGGCGCGCCGGCGATGTCGAGCGCCGCGACGCGGGCGCCGGCGTGGGCCAGGGTGCGGACGTAGGCGCGGCCCAAACGGCCCAGCCCGCCGGTGACGAGCGCGACCTGGCCGGTGAGGTCGAAGAGGCCGCGGAACAACTGATCCCGTAACTCGTTGTTTTTCAATTGTTTATAGACTTTGAGACGGGGCCGTCGCGAGGCCTCCGGCGTGCTCGGTCACAGGAAAGGCGTCGCTTCTGGCCCGAGTGGTCGCGCCGCCGCCCGTGGGCGACGGCCCGTGTTCACGATCTGAACGGGTATTATACACGTCTCGTTCATGAAATGAACGGTTTGTCGAGGGCCACGTTCAAAAGGTGAACGCGACGGCACTCTAGCGCATCGTGCGGTTCGATCCGGCGTAGCCGCGCTTCTCGGCCACCACCCGGGTGATGATCTCGTCGAGCCCCACCCGCGGCACGTAGCCGATGGCCTGGTGGATCTTCGTCAGGTCGGGCACCCGGCGGGGCATGTCTTCGAAGCCCTCTTCGTACGCCTGGTCGTACGGAATCGTCACGATCGCCGACGGGCTCGCCGTCGCCGCCTTGATCCGCTCCGCCAGCGCGCGGATGGTCACCTCTTCCGTGTTCCCGACGTTGAAGACCTGGCCAATCGCCTCGGGCGTGACCATCAGCTTGAGCAGCGCGCCCACCACGTCGCCGACATACGTGAAGCTCCGCTGCTGGGTGCCGTCGCCAAACACCGTGATCGGTTCGCCGTTGAGCGCCTGGCGCACGAAGGTCGGCACCACCATCCCGTACTGCCCCGTCTGGCGGGGGCCCACGGTGTTGAAGAACCGCATCACGATCACCGGCTGCTTCTTCTCTTTCCAGTAGGCCAGCGCCAGGAACTCGTCGAGCGCCTTGCTGCACGCATACGCCCACCGGTGCCTCGTCGTCGCCCCCATCACCAGGTCCGCGTCCTCGCGGAACGGGACGTGCACGCTCTTGCCGTAGACCTCCGACGTCGACGCGATGAAGACGAGCTTCTTCTTCTTGGCGGCATGGCGGAGGATGACCTCGGTGCCGTGCACGTTGGTTTCGATCGTGTGCACGGGCCGCTCGACGATCAGCTTGACGCCCACGGCGGCGGCCAGGTGGAAGACCACGTCCGCCCGATCGACCATCTCGGCCACCAGCGAATCGTTGAAGACGGTGTCGATGGTGTAGTGGAAACCCGGGCGGCCCTTGAGGTGCGCGATGTTGTCGATCGACCCCGTCGACAGATCGTCCAGGACAAACACTTCGTGCCCGCCATCGAGCAGGGCCTCGGCCAGATGCGAGCCGATGAAGCCCGCCCCGCCCGTGATCAAGATGCGCATCTTCGTATTCTAGGACATTCGCTCGCTTGAAAGCTGAAGGCTGAAGGCTGAAGGCCGAAGGCTGAAGGCCGAAGGCTGAAGGCTGAAGGCTGAGAGCCTAGACCGGCCAGCCTTCCCCGATGAACCGCGCCGTCTCGAGGCCGTCGATGGCCGCCCGGCCCATGGCCAGTTGCGCCTCTTCGGTGCTGCCGCCGATGTGCGGCACCCCGAGGAATGTGGGCAGGGCGAGCAGCCGCGGGTTGGCCTCGGGTTCCCTCTCGAAGACGTCGCACGCCGCGCCGGCCAGGTGCCCGCTCGCGAGCGCGGCCTCGAGCGCCGCCTCGTCGACCAGGCCGCCGCGGGCGGCGTTGATCAGGAACGCGCCCTTGCGCATGCGCGCCAGTTCCGCGGCGCCGATCATGCCGCGCGTCGAGGCATCGAGCGGCACGTGCAGCGTGACGACGTCCGATTCGGCCAGCAGCGGGTGCAGGCCGACGGGCGTGACGCCGTGTGCAGCATAGAACGCGGCGTAATCGCGAATGTCGTTCGCGAGCACGCGACAGTCAAACGGCGCCAACAGCCGCACCAGGTCCTGGCCGACGAATCCGCAGCCGATGATGCCGACCGTCCGGCCGGTGAGCTGGCGGCCGACCAGCTTCTGCCAGGCGCCGGCCCGCAGCCCCAGGCTGCACTCGGGCACGCGGTGAAGCAGCGCCAGCACGAAGCCGAGCGTCAGCTCCGAGACGGATCGGCGGTTCACGCCGCCGGTCCAGCCGAGCTTCACGCCGTGCCGGGCGATGGCGTCGAGGTCGAGACCATCCAGGCCGACGCCGTACTTGCTGATCACGCGCAGCTCGGGCACCTGATTCAGCACGGCGTCGTCGATCCGCTCGAGGCCGATGATGGCGCGGTCGTGCCCGCGCAGCAGCGTCACCAGTTCCGCGCCGGCCAGCAGCGTGGGCGAGTGGCCGAAGGTCACCGCCGGGTAGCGCGCCTCGAGTTCGGCCCTGAGGACCGGGTTCCGGCACAACGATCGGGCGGCCACCGCGATGCGGTTCATGCCGCGTACCGCCGATTCAGGTAACGCCCGAGCGCGTCCTGCCACGACGGCATCGGGTAGCCCGCGCGCGCGAGCTTCGCGTTGCTGAGCGCGGCGTATTGCGGACGCCGGGCCCGCAAGGGCACGTCGCGCACGGAGATCGGCTTGAGCGCGGTTTCGGGGCGGTCGAGCAGCCGCGCGATTTCGCGGCCGACGTCCAGCCAGGTCGCGGCCCCGCTGTTCACGCAGTGATACACGCCGAACGCGGCCCCGGTTCGCAGCACATGGCTGCACGCATCAACCACGTCGTCGACGAAACTCGGCGAGACGACACGATCGACGAAGACCGGGGCGGGCTCCCCGGCGCGCACCGCGTCGACGATCCGATCGACGCTGCTGCGGGTGCGGGGGCCGCCGAACAGGCTCTCGACGCGGAACACGTAGTGGCGGGGATTGTCGGCGGCGACCCACTCGCCGAGCAGCTTCGACTGGGCGTACACGCTCTGCGGCTCCGGCAGGTCGTCTTCGGTGTACGGCGTCGCCGCCGTCCCCGCAAACACGAAGTCCGTGCTGAAGTGCACGAGCACGGCGCCCAGCTCGGCGGTGGCGCGCGACAGGGTGCCGACGGCAAACGCGTTGATGTCCAGCGCGGCCTCCTGGTCCTCTTCCGAGGCATCGACGTTGTTGAAGGCGGCGCAGTTGATCACGGCCTGCGGACGACGATCGAGGACGAACGCGTGGAGGGCGCGGGGGTTCCGCAGGTCGACGTCGGCGCGGGTGGCGGGCGTGACCTCGTGCTCGCGCGCCAGCCGGGCCACCACGGCCAGCCCGAGCTGGCCGGCCGCGCCGATCACGAGCGTCTTCATCGGCGGGTCCGCTCCTTCACGGCCGCCCGGGTCTCGCGATCGGTCTCGCGGCGCCGCAGCGTCTCGCGCTTGTCGTGATCCTGCTTGCCGCGCGCCAGCGCGATGGCCACCTTCACCTTGCCGTTCTTGAAATACAGCCGCGTCGGCACCAGCGTCAGGCCTTTCTCCACCGTCTTGCCAATCAGTTTTCTGATCTCGGACTTGTGAAGCAAGAGGCGCCGCTTCCGCCTGGGGTCGTGATCGACGTAGCCGCGATGGCTGTACGGGTTGATGTGCACGTTGTGCAGCCAGACCTCGCCCTTGTCGACCCTGGCGTAGCTGTCGCGCAGGTTGGCGTGGCCCTCACGAATGCCCTTGACCTCGGTGCCGAGCAGCGCGATGCCGGCCTCGAACGTCTCGAGGATGTGATAGTCGTAGAACGCCTTCCGGTTGTCGGCGATCAGCTGATCGGGCTGGTCCTTCGCCTCGCGGGGTTCGACCTTTCTGGCGGTCATGTGGATCGTGTGTGTCGCCTCCGGCCTTAGCCGGAGCTCTCCCGGGACTTTGCCAGTTGGGCCGCGAGCGTCACCGCCGCGATCATGCTGCCGGCATCGGCGACGCCCTGGCCCGCGATGTCGAAGGCCGTGCCGTGATCGACCGAGGTGCGGATGATCGGCAGGCCGATCGTGACGTTGACCGCCCGGCCGAAGGACAGGAGCTTCACGGGAATCAAGCCTTGATCGTGGTAGCACGCCACCACGCAATCGAACTCCCCGCGCGAGGCGCGCACGAACACGGTGTCGGCGGGAAGCGGGCCGTAGGCGTCGATGCCGCGCGCGCGCGCCGCCACCACCGCCGGGGCCAGCACCGCGGCGTCTTCGGGGCCAAGCACGCCCGCCTCGCCGGCGTGCGGATTGAGTCCGGCGACCGCAATTCGCGGCGCTTTGATGCCAAACCGCGGCAGCGATTCCGCCGTGAGCGACAGCACGGCGTCGATGGTCTCGCGGGTGATTAGCGCCGGCACGGCGCTCAGGGGCACGTGGACCGTGGCCAGCACCACCTTGAGCCGCGGCGAATGGAACATCATGGCCACGCGCCGGGCGCCGCACAACTCGGCGAGCAGGTCGGTGTGGCCCTTCCAGGGCAGCCCGGCTTGTGCAAAGGCGAGCTTGTTGATCGGCGCGGTCGCGATCGCGTCGACCTCGCCCCGTTTCGCGGCCTCGACCGCGCGGACGATGGTCTCGTAGGCGGCGCGGCCGGCCGCGGCCGAGACCTCGCCCATGCGAATGTCGTCCGACTGGGGCGGCCTGCCCTGAGCTCCGTCGAAGGGCGCGAAGATCACCGGCTCGCACAGCGCGCGCACGGAGGGATCGGCCGCGGCCTTCGCCGCGATCTCGGGGCCGATGCCGGCCGGATCGCCCACCGTCAGTGCAATCCGCGGAAGTACCACGCTCCTAGTATCCCTCAGAGGACTCGGGGCTGCGCCCCTCGTAGGAGTCGGGCGCTTCCACCTTCGCGCCTTAGGCGCTACGGCGGACAGGTCGCGCCCTCCTCGGACTCGCGCCTTCGGCGCTCGTAGGAGTCGCTCGCTCACGCTCGCTCCTACGAGGCCGCGAAGCGGCCGAGTCCCAGGAGGCGCGAAGCGCCGACACCCAGGAGCGAGCGTAGCGAGCGACTCCCACGAGGCCGCGAAGCGGCCGAGTCCGAAGGGCGAGCGCCGCAAGGCGCGAGCTACAACTGCACCGCGAGCCATTCCGCCACGACCTTCGTGCCGGCGTTGCGGTCGAGGGCGGTCAGGGCGCGGTCGACGGCGCCGAACGCGCTGCGGGCGCGGTCGCCCGCGAACGCGCGCGCGAGCGCCGACAGGTCGCCGGTCAATTGCGGGTTGGCCAGCACCCGCGCATCCGCGCCCGCGTTGATGGCCTCGATGTCGCGCAGCATCGACGCCGCCAGCCGCAGCACGACGGCCAGCTGCCCGCGGTCACGCTCCTGGCTCTTCTGCCCGACGAGATCGGTGGCCGCCTGCAGGCGCGCCTGCACGTCCGAGCGCCCGGAGGTCCGCTGCAGCAGCAGCATGGCGGAGTCCCGCATCGCGGTGAGGTCGGTGTCCGACAGCGCGAGCGCCTGGCCGACGCTGCCGTCGGCGAGCGGCGCGGCCACGCGGGCCTCGGCGTCGGTCAGCCCGTGATCGCGGACCAGGACCGCGGCGACCTCGGCGGCGGTCAGGCGTCCGAACCGGAGGCGCATGCACCGCGACCGCACGGTCGGCAGCAGCACGCCCGGCACCGCCGTGGTCAGGATGAACATGGTCCCGGGCGGCGGTTCTTCCAGCGACTTGAGCAGCGCGTTCTGCGCCGCGGGCTCGAGCGTGTCGGCCTCGCGCACCAGCACGGCGCGCCGCTTGCCTTCGAACGGCCGGAAACCGGTGCGGCTGAGGACGTCGCGGACGACGTCGATCTTGATCGACCCGCGCTCGTCGGGTTCGATGGCGATCACGTCGACGTGAACGCCGCGGGCCATCCGATCGCACGCGCGGCACGTCCCGCAGGCGTCGATCGGCAGATCCTCGCGGCCGTTGCGGACCGGTTCCAGGCAATTCACCGCCTGGGCGGTGGCCTGCGCCACCAGCCACTTGCCGACGCCGGACGGGCCGGCGAACAGCAGCGTCGGCGGCAGCGTGTCGCGGTCGATCGCTCGGGAAATGAGGGCGGTCAGCCGCTTGTGGCCGGCCACGCCGGAAAGTCGCATGCGTTCGAATGATACCGCGCACCCACGGGTTTTCGGCCCGGACCGGTTGACGCATCCGGGAACGACTGACTACAATCTGGTGTTTGCCGGGTGTCGGGCCTGTCTCGCCGAAACTAGTGAAGCGGGCTTGCCCGCCGTAACGTAGTGAAGGCGGGCGGTTAGCTCAGTTGGTAGAGCACCGGCTTTACACGCCGGCTGTCACAGGTTCGAGTCCTGTACCGCCCACCAACCTTCGCTCACGCTTGCCAACGGCGAGTGAGCTACGGTTGGCAAGCCATGCGAAGGTTGTCCACCGTAGCGCGGAGCGCGAAGGTGGACCTCACGCATGTGGCGAACGGGACGACGCAATTTGGGGTGGTAGTTCAGCTGGTTAGAACGCCGGCCTGTCACGCCGGAGGCCGCGGG
>MELE01000216.1:0-7831 GCA_001768615.1 Acidobacteria bacterium RIFCSPLOWO2_12_FULL_67_14b
GCGATCTGCGGCGGCGTGCACCGGCACACGCGCTTCTGGTCGCCGAGATACCCGCACGGGCACGGATTCATCGCCGCCACGAGGACGAAACGCGCGGGGTACAAGACCGAGCGTAGCGCGCGCGACACGGTGATGCGGCCCTCCTCGATCGGCTGGCGCAGCGCCTCGAGCACGCGCCGGTCGAACTCCGGCATCTCGTCGAGGAACAGCACGCCGTGATGCGCCAGGCTCACCTCGCCCGGACGCGGCACCGTTCCGCCGCCGACGAGCGCCGCGTCCGAGATCGTGTGGTGCGGTGCGCGGAAGGGACGTTCGGTGAGCAGGCCGGCGCCGGGGCGCAGCTGGCCCGCGACCGAGTGAATGGTCGTGGCCTCGATCGCTTCGTCGAACGACAGCGGCGGGAGAATGCCCGGCAGCCGCCGCGCCAGCATCGTCTTGCCGGCGCCGGGAGGGCCGATCATCAGCAGGTTGTGGCCGCCGGCCGCCGCGACTTCGAGCGCGCGGCGCGCGAAGGTCTGGCCGTGGATATCGGCGAGATCGAGGCCTCCAGGCGGGTCTAAAGACCCGCCTCTACCCGACACTTCGGGAGTCGCGGGCCAGGACGCCATCGGCTGGTTCATCCGCTCGACCGCTTCGCGCAGCGTCCGCACCGGCAGGAGCCGCAGGCCCGAGACGACGGCGGCTTCCGCGAGGTTGTCGTGGGGCAGCAGCAACGCGCGCGCGCCGTGGCGGCGCGCCTCGGCGGCAATCGGCAGCACGCCGCGCGCAGGCTGGATCGACCCGTCGAGCGACAGCTCACCGACGACCACGATGCCGCCGGCCTCCGCCATCGTGATCACGCCCATCGCCGCCAGCATGCCGAGCGCGATCGGCAGGTCGAACGCCGGACCCGCCTTGCGCACGTCGCCCGGCGCCAGGTTGATCGTGATGCGATGGGCGGGGAACTCGAAGCCCGAATTCCGAATCGCCGCGCGCACGCGATCCCGGCTCTCGCGGACGCTCGTGTCCGGCAGGCCGACCAGTTGGAAGTGGGGGAGGCCGAAACTGACGTCGACCTCGACCTGCACCGGGCAGGCCTCGATCCCGATGACGGTGGCGCTTTCCAGGGTTGCCAGCATGCGCAGCGAAGTGCAATCCGGCTGCCCCGGTCCGATTTGCGGAAACGGGCCGGTTCCGTCGATCACGGTTCCGGCGCGTCGCAGAAACCGACACGTCACCCCGCCGGGGATGCAGCAGATTCTGCGCCTCAGGCTCGCGGAACCGACAAACCTGAAGGTTTGTCGCCACGCGCAGGTGAAGGTTTGTCGCCACGTGCAGGGGCGATATACTCTCCCGATGCTAGACGCACTCTTTGGCAACGCTGCCGGCAACAAGAAGCAGCAACATGATGAACTGCAGGCCCTGGTGAACCAGGCCCGCGACGAGCGCGCCGCGCTGAGCGCCATGCTCACGCAAATGGCGGGCGGCACGTCGAAACTGGCGCAGACCAGCAAGGCCCTCGACCAGGTCGGCCAGAAGGCCGAGATCGCGCTGAAGAAGCTCGACGAGCTGGGCCAGAAGGTCAACAGCTACGACGAGCGATCGAAAGGGCTGGAGCAGATCGATCGGCGCGTGAACGGCCTGCTCGAGCAGGTGCACGAGGCCCAGCGCGTCGCCGAGAAGATCACCGCGCCCGACGGCGAGCTCCAGAAGCACCGGCTGGCCGTCAACCAGCTCGCCTCGCAGGCGCTCGAAACGCAGGCCACCATCGAGACGCTGCGCAAGGAGAAGGCGTCGTACGAGGATCTCCGGGGTCTGCTGAAGTCGTCCACCGCGGAAGTGGTCCGCTCGGTGGAAAGCGTGGCCACCCTCAAGGGCGAGCTCGACGCCGTCCGGTCGGTCGGCGCGCAGCTCACGCAGGAGTTCCAGCGCATCCGCGAGACCTCGCGCGAAGCGAAAGACGATTCGGCGTCGGCCACCGAGGCCGTGAAGGAAATTGAAAAGAAGCTCGGGCCGCTCGTGCAACTGCAGGAGCTCAGCAAGAACACCGAAGAGCGCCTCGCCTCGCTCAACGCGCTCGCCGAGCACGTGTCGCAGAAGGCCAAGGCCCTCGAGGCCCAGAAGCACGCCGTCGAGCGCGCCGTCGTCGAGGCCAACCGCCTCAACGAAATGGTGTGGGCGATGGACGTGCAGATCGCCAAGCTCAACGAAGGCAGCAAGCAGGTCGCGCGGGCGGAAGACACCGTCACGCGCATGGAAAAGCTGGCCGAAGACACGCACGCCGAGCTGGCCGCCGCCGCGGCGGCGCGCGAGGAATTCTCGCGCGAGTTCGCCCGCCTCGACAAGGAAAGCCGCACGCTGTCCGACTACTTGAAGGCCACCGTTGAGCGGCTGTCGGTCGACAAGAAGGAATTCGACGCGTTCGATCACCGTCTGCGCGGCCTCTCAACCGCCATCTCCGAGTCCGAAGCGCGGATGGACGGCGTGCTCGCGAAAGACAAGCTGCTGTCGGCCATGAACGCGAAGGCCGACGTGATGAGCAAGGACTTCCAGACGCTGATGGCGCAGGCCGACGAGATGGCGCGCAAGCAGGGCGCCCTCGAGGCGCTCGGCGAGCGCCTGGCGCAGGTCGACGAGCTCGGCCGCCGCACGATGGCGCAGCACGAGGCCCTCAAGCAGTCCCGGCAGGATCTCGAGACGCTGCGCGGCGAGATTGGCGAATTCCATAAGTCGCACGCCGAAGCCGCGCAGTTACGCGACAAGCTGGCGGGGGACCGGGCGGCGCTCGAAGCCTTCGGCGAGCGCGCGACCACGCTGCTCAGCCGCACGCCCGAGCTCGAGTCCAAGATGGACACCGTGCTCAGCAAGATGGCCATCGTCGACGACAGCACCAAGGCCGCCGCCCGGCTGGGCGAGCTGGCCTCCGAGCTCGACGCGCAACTGACCCGCGTCGGCGCGCGGCTGCAGTTCATCGAGAAGCTCGAAGGCCGCATCAACAACCTGCACGTCGTGACCTCGGATGTCGATCGCAAGCTGAGCGAACAGCTGGCGCGTCGCAACGAGGTCGAGAGCCTGAAGAGCCTGTGCGACACCCTGGGCACGCAGATCGTGGATGCGCAGCAGAAGCTGGACGGGGTCGCCGCCCTGCAGGCCCGGCTGATGCCGATCACCTCGCAGGTGGCCGCGCTCGGCCAGTCGCTCGAGAAGTCGCAGCAGCTGGTCGAGTCGGTCAAGCAGGACGAGGCGGTGGTCCACGATCAGAAGGCCCGCCTGACCGAGCTGGTCGAGCAAGGCCGCAACCTCGCCTCGGAAACGGCCGAGCGGCTGAAGCAGGCCCAGTCGGTCAGCGACGACCTGACCCGGGCCGCGGCCATCAAGGAAGAGCTGTTGACGGAGCTGGCCCGCGTCCAGGCCAAGCAGCGCGACGCGGTCACGCAGACCGAAGCGGCCGAAGACCAGCTGAAGCGCGCGGAGACGATGGTCAAGCAGCTCGAGCAGCGCCGCACGCAGCTGGCATTCTCGGAGAAGAAGATCGTCGGCTTCGAGCAGCGGCTGAGCGACCTCGCCCGCGCCACCGAGGGCGTCGAGCAGAAGATCAAGGCGATTGCCGAGAAGGAAGTGCTCGTGCAGGCGGTCAAGGCCGAGGTCGAAAGCGTCCACAAGATCAGCAGCCGCAGCAAGGCCGACCTGCAGTTTGTGAGCGATCACCGCGGCGAGGTCACGGACCTGCGCGGCAAGGTCCAGGAACTGCTCGGCATCGTCAACGACACCGACACCAAGATCGCGGCCATCGAGGCGCGGCGCAAGATGGTGGAAGAGGTCCAGACCCGCGCCAACTCGATCACGAACCTGCTCGACGACATCAACGTCAATCTCGAGATGCTCGGGGAGCAGCGCGCCGTGATCGATCACGTCGGCGAGAAGCTGGCCCGGCTCGACTTCATGGTGCAGGAAGCGCAGAATACGCTGCGCGCGCTGCAGCGCGAACGCGAGGTGGCCGAGCGGATCGAGCAGGGGATCAAGTCGCTCCGCTCGAAGAGCGGCGAGAGCAAGAGTGCTTAACTAATAACGAATAACGAATAACGAATAACGAAGGTCCGCTTTGTTATTCGTTATTCTCAATTCGTTATTGTTGGGTATTGGACGCGCGTGAGGTCGGCGACTCGACGACGAGCCGGGCGCCGATGTTCAGCCGGGTGGTGCGCATCTTGTTCCAGCGCTGGAGTTGCGCCACCGTCGTGCCGGTCTTCCGGGCAATTCCTGACAGCGTATCGCCCGCACGGACGCGGTAGATGCGCGCCGCCGGCTGGTCGCTGACCGCCGTCGTTTCCGCCAGCACATCCGCCACCACGGCTTCGGCCGCCTTCTCGAGATCCGACGCAGACGAAGCACGGGCGAGGAGCGCCGCCGACGGCATTCGCGGAATCAGCAGCCGAGTTCCGGCCGCGACCCGCGACGAGGTCTTCAGGTAGTTGGCTTCCGCCAGGTCGATGCGGTTGACCTTCAGTTGCCTGGCGATGGTGGTCAGGGTTTCGCCGCGCTTCACGGTGTGCCACTGCAAGGCGTTCAGCTGCCCGGGCACCGAGGCGATGAGGCCCTGGCGCACCTGCTCGGCCGTGCCCTCCGGGACCTTGATCGTGTATTCGCCCTTCTTGACCGGCGTGGTCCAGCGGCGGAACTCGGGGTTGAGCCGCTGGATGTCGTCCATCGGGACCCCGGCCCATTCCGCGACGCGGCGCAGATCCAGCGCCGGCGGCACCAGCACGGTTTCGGTGCGCGCGGGCGCCACGGGCACGATGTCGAAGCCGTACTGCGCGGGGTTCTTCGCGATGATGATGGCGGCGAGAATCATCGGGACGTAGTCGCGGGTCTCGCGCGGCAGGAACCGCGTGTTGGCGCTGAGCGTCCAGAAATTGGTCTTACGGCTGCGCGTGATGGCCCGCCGCACGCGGCCGGGGCCGCCGTTGTACGACGCCATGGCGAGGTGCCAGTCCTCGAACATGCCGTGCAGGGTCTTGAGGTACTTGGCCGCCGCGGCCGTGGCCTTCTCCGGGTCGGCGCGCTCGTCGAGGTACCAGTCCGCCTTGAGCCCGTTTTCGAGCGCGGTGCCGCGCATGAACTGCCACACGCCCCGGGCCTTCGCGCGCGAGAGCGCCGACGGCTTGAACGCGCTCTCGATCAACGGGATGTAGGCCAGGTCCAGGGGCAGCCCTTCCGCCCGGAACGTGGCCTGGATCATCGGCAAGTACTGCGCCCCGCGCGACAGCCCCTCGGCCAGGAACTCGCGCAGCCGGCCCTGGAACAGCTCGACGTAGCGCAGCACGCGGTCGTTGGTCGGAATCGGAATGTCGTGGGTCGTGGCCTCGAGGTCCGCCTCCACCGTCTCGGCCGTCGCCGGCTTGGGCACGCTCGACTCGAAGGTCTCGATCGCGAGCAGGGCGTCGATGGACGCCGGCTCCGTCCGGGTCTCGGTAAACCCGTCGCCCGTGGCCAGAGCGGACTGTTCGAGCACGCTGATGCGATCGACGAGGCGGTCGAAGTGCTCCCGCAGCCGGGTCTCGGCGCGGGCGCCTTCAGGCGATTGGAGCAGCGTGTCGAGGGCGGCGTCGAACTCTTCCCGGGCGCGCTCGAGGTGGCCGAGCGCCATTTCCTTCTGGCCGGAGACGAAATGCCCATCAGACGCCGCGATGAGCTGCGCGACGGGATCGGGTTTTGGTTCAGGTGCGGGGGCCGGCTCGACGGTAGCTGGCAGCGCTTGGGGGACGACCCTGGCGACTTTGGCGCCAGAGCCGGACACGCATCCCGACAGCAGGGAAGCGCAAGCGAGTACGAGAGGTAGGTGTCTCTTGCTGGGCATTCAACCCGTAACGGTTACCGAGGCAGGGTAGCACGCCCCCGGTTTTTGGGTCAAACCACACAGGCTCAGCTGTTTACGTGGGCCAGCCCTGGTGGAGGAACACCCGAGCGGCCTCGCCGGCGTCTCTCGCCGCGGGCGTCACGATGGTCCGTTCGCCGATCAGGAGCTTTCGCCCCTCCTTGATCGCCACACGAACGTCGTCTTCACAGACGAAACTCTCCGGTTGGGCTGGTTGGGCTGGTGGGGCCGGTGGGGCCGGTAGGGGAGTGGCCGGTGCAAGACCGCGCGTCGCCAAAAACTTGTCAATTCGGCTCGTCAGGGCGTCGGCGGAAATCGACTCAGGCTGAGGCTTCACGGGCGGTTTCGGGAGCGCCGGGCCAACCCCACCCGCCTGACCCGCCCCCACCGGGCGCAATTCGTAGGCAACCCGCTTGGTATTGATGAGGTGCTTCGGCGAGATGTTGTCCGACGTGATGTTCCCGCCGAAGCCGCCGCAGCCCAGCGTCATCGCCGGATCGAGCCCCGTCGTCAGACCGATCGAACCGTGAGTGGTCGGCGTGTTCACGCAAATGCGATAGGCCGGCTTGTGGAGGCCGAACTCGAGGACCACGGCGTCGTTTTGCGAGTGAATCGACATCGTGTGGCCCATGCCGCCGTAGCGCAGGATGTCTTTGCAGCGCTCGCAGCCCTCGCGCCAGTCCTTGACGATGTAATAGGAGAGGACGGGGCAGAGCTTTTCGATCGAGAGCGGGAAGTCGCGTCCGACGCCCTTGAGCTCGGCGATGAGCGCGCGCGTGCCGGCCGGGACCTTGATGCCGATCGTGCCGGCGATCACCACCGCCGTCTTTCCGACAAACGCCGGGTTGGGCAGCCGCTGCGGGGAGACCAGTTGCTTCGCCAGCGCCTCAGCCTCCGACGGCGACAGGAAGTAGCCGCCCTGGTCCTGGAACTGCCGCCGGGCTTCGGCCTCGATCGCCTCGTCGACCACGACCGAGTTCGGCGACGAGCAGAGCACGCCGTTGTCGAACGCCTTGCCGGTGAGGATGTCGTCGGCCGCCTTGCGCACGTCGGCGCTCGACTCGATGTAGCACGGCGCATTGCCGGGGCCGACGCCGTAGGCCGGCTTGCCGGCGCTGTAGGCGGCGCGCACCAGGCCCATGCCGCCGGTGGCGAGGATCACCGACACCTCGCGGGCCTTCATCAGCTCTTGCGTGCCCTCGAGCGTCACCGTCTGCATCCACCCGATGGCGCCTTCCGGGAGGCCCGCCTGGCGCCCGGCCTCGTTCATGATGTCGGCCGCGCGCGTGATGCAGCGCGCGGCGGACGGATGCGGCGTCATCACCACCGCGCAGCGCGCCTTGATCGCGATCAGGATCTTGTAGATGGCCGTCGACGTGGGATTGGTCGACGGGATCACCGCGGCGACCACGCCGAACGGCTCGGCGATTTCGATGATCTTGCGATCCTCGATCCGGTTGATCACGCCCACGGTCTTCATGGGGCGAATGAAGTCGTAGACCTGCTTCGACGCGAACAGGTTCTTCTGGATCTTGTCGGCCACCACGCCGTAGCCGGTTTCCTCGACGGCGAGCCGCGCCAGCGCTTCGGCGTGCGGCGTCACCGCCGCGGCCATGGCATCGACGATGGCGTCGATCTGGGGCTGGGAGAATTCCGCGAGCACGGTCTGCGCGGCCTTCGCGCGGCGCGCGAGCGCGCGGGCCTCCGCGATGGAAGCGAGGTCCTTGTCAGTTTGCACTGGTGCCGCGGCGGCCATTGTTCATCAGGCCTTCAAGCCCTTAAGCCCTCAGGCCCTCAAGCCTTGGGAAGCACTCTCTCGACTTCGGCATGAGGCCGCGGGATGACATGCACCGACACCAACTCGCCCACGCGGCGCGCGGCGGCGGCGCCGGCGTCGGTCGCCGCCTTGACGGCGCCCACATCGCCACGCACGAGCACGGTCACGTAGCCGGCGCCGATGTACTCGGTGCCGACCAG
>MELE01000216.1:7860-17089 GCA_001768615.1 Acidobacteria bacterium RIFCSPLOWO2_12_FULL_67_14b
CCGCCGCCTCGCCCGAGCCGATAAAGCCCTTTGTTTCCACCATACCGAGCGCGTCGCGGGGAGTGTCCATCTGATTGGCCTGCATGATATTCTCGTTTGGAGCCCTATGCAACGAAGAGACATGTCGAGAGGTGTGAGGACGGCGGCTGTACTGGCGGTTCTGGCAGTCAGCCTGGCCGCGTGCGGCCCCGCCGAAGATACGACGCCGCCAGTGGGCACCCTGCAGGTGTCGCTGTCGCGGTCCAAGGTCGCGCTCGGGAGCCCCGTGGAGGTGACCTACAAGTTCACGGTCGCCCAGAACGCGCCCAATCTCGGCGCGCGGCGGGTGTTCGTGCACTTCCTGGATGCTGACGAAGAGCTGATGTGGACCGACGATCACGACCCGCCGACCCCGCCGGCCGAGTGGAAGCCGGGACAGACCATCGAGTACACGCGCACGATGTTCGTGCCCAGCTACCCGTACGTCGGCGCGGCGCAGGTCGTCGCCGGCCTGTATAGCGAGAAGGACCGCCTCAAGCTGTCGAACGAGGATCGCGGCGATCGCTCCTACAAGGTCGTCGATTTCGAGTTGCTCCCGCAAACCGAGAACATCTTCGTGATCTTCAAGGACGGCTGGCACCCGGCGGAGGTCGTGGCCGAAGGCGCCGGGCGCACCGAGTGGCAGTGGACCAAGAAGGAAGCCACCCTCGCGTTCAGGAACCCGAAGCGCGATGTGACGCTGTTCCTGCAGGTCGACAACCCGGCGACGCTGCCGACCGCGGCGGCGACGCTGACGATCAACGTGGGCGATCAGCTGTTGACCACCGTTCCGCTGAGCGCTGCCGAGTCGCCGGTCCGCAAGCTGGCGATCACGGCTGCACAGCTTGGCGCGGGTGATATGGTGGAACTGCGTTTCATCGCCGACAAGACGTTCGTGCCCGCGCTGGAGCCCGCCATGAAGAGCGGCGACCCGCGGGAGCTCGGCGTTCGCGTCTTCCACGCCTTCGTTCAATAACCATGGGTAATAACAAATGGCGAATAACGAATAACAAAAGAGGAGTGGCCTCTTTCGCTTCGTTATTCGCCATTTGTTATTCGTTATTCATTGTCTTCGCCGTCCCGAGTGCAGCCAGCGCAGACATTGTCGTCTTCAAGACCGGGCGGACGATGTCGGTGCAGGCCTGCAGGGTCGACGGCGATCTCGCCACGATCGTCTTGCGCGAAGGCGGCGAAGTGGCGTTCCCGGTGTCGATGGTCGCCCGTGTCGATCCGGACGAAGTGCCGTATCCGGCGCCCGTGACCGAAGAGGCGCTGGCGCCCGCATTACCCGCGCCGCAACCGGTGTTGGCCGCCCTCGTGCCCGAGGAAGTGCTCGCGGCGCGGCCGTTCGCCGATCTGATCTCCACGGTGGCCACGAGCCAGCAGGTCGATGCCCGCCTCGTGCACGCCGTGATCGAGGTCGAATCCAACTACCAGGCCCGGGCGCGGTCGAAAAAGGGCGCCCGCGGGCTGATGCAGTTGATGCCGGCGACCGCGCGCCAGTACGGGGTCCAGAACTCCTACGATCCCAAGGCCAACCTCGAGGCCGGCGTGCGGCACCTGAAGGACCTGATGAGCCGTTTCGACCTGCGCCTGGCGCTGGCGGCCTACAACGCCGGCGAAGGGACGATCCGGCGCTACGGCGGGCTCCCGCCGTTCCCCGAGACCCAAAGCTACGTCAGCCGCATCCTCCAGAAGGTCGGTCGATAGACCACTTCCGTCAATCCAGCGTCTAAAGGGGTGGGAATACGTGTCCCATTTCCTTATAATCCCCTGTGGGTCAATCTTTTAGGGATGGAATTCCGTTGCCGGCTCGGCACTACCTCAGGTGAGATCATCGAGGGCGTCTACGTCGCTCAAAGCGAAGCCGCCCTCAGGCGCGAGCTGGAGGACCAGGGACTGCACGTCCTGTCACTCAAGCCCCGCCTGGGCTGGGGCAGCCTGTCGTTTGGCGGCTCGCGGAAGGTCACCCGGCACGAGTTCCTGGTGTTCAACCAGGAGCTGGCCACGCTGCTGAAGGCCGGCATGCCCCTGGTGCAGTCGCTCGACATCCTGCGGACCCGCTTGACCAACCCGCTGTTCAAGTCGGTGCTCGACGATGTGCACGAGAAGGTCCGGGCCGGCACGGCGCTGTCGGATGCGTTCGCCGAGCACGGCGACCTGTTTCCGAGCGTTTACACCGCCTCGCTGATGGCGGGCGAGCGATCGGGCAACCTCGACGCGGTGTTGCGGCGGTTCGTGGCGTACTCGAAGACGGTGGACCTGGTCCGCTCGCGCACGATCTCCGCGATGATCTACCCGGTGATCCTGATCGCCCTGGCGATGGTCCTGGTCGGCATCATCGTGGTGAAGGTGGTGCCGACCTTCACCGAGTTCTACAACAGCTTCGATTCGGAGCTGCCGCTGTCGACGCGGATGATCGTGGCGGTGTCGGACTTCGTCCGTGCCCAGCTGTGGCTGATTCTGATCGCGATCGGCGGGGCGGCGGCCGGCTTCTTCAGCTGGATCCGGCGGCCCGGGCACGGCGCGCAGTTCGATCGGATGCTGCTGAAGCTGCCGTTTGTGGGCCCGAGCTTTCACAAGTTCTCGACCTCGCAGCTGGCGCGGACGCTGGCGACGCTGCTGGGGGGCGGCATTCCCCTCGTGAACGCGCTGGAGATTGCGGCGCGATCGACGGGCAACCGGCACATGGGGCAGGAGCTGAACATCGTCGCCACGCGCGTGCGGGAAGGGCAGAGCTTCTCGGCGATGCTGCTCGAGCGCCAGACCGTGCCCGACGTGGCGATCAAGATGATCGAAGTGGGCGAGTCGACGGGCGCCCTCACCGAAATGCTGAACAGCCTCGCCGACTTTTACGATGAAGAAATCGAAACCGAAGTCGGTCGGTTCGTCACGATGATCGAACCGGCCATGCTCGTGATCATGGGCATCGTGATCGCCACCATCGTGCTGGCGCTCTACCTGCCGCTGTTCCAGCTCACCTCGGTGGTTGGCCGCTGATGGACGTCACCCCGGACGACGCACTGGATCCCGAGGCCCTCATCGAGGCGCCGGCCGCCCTCGAGGTGTCGGCCGAGGAGCGCAGCGCCGAGGAGGCCTCGGCGCGCCGCCTCGCCGAACGCTACCGCCTCGAGTTCCTCGACATGCACGAGTTCCGGATCGATCAGGACTTGTTCCGATCGATCCCGGCCGACCTGATGCTGCGCTACGGCTTCGTGCCGTACCGCCGCGACGGCCGCTCGCTGGTGATCGTCGTGTCGGACCCGACCGACCTGCCGATGATCGACGAGCTGTCGGTGATCCTCGGCACGCCGGTCCGCGTCATGGTGGGCGCGCGCTCCGCCATCGAGGGCATGCTGAAGAAGAGCGAGAGCTCCCAGCGCGTCCTCGACGAGGCGACCGAGGAATTCCAGATCCAGGTCCTCAAGGAAGACGAGTCGGGCGAGGACAACCTCACCGTCGAGCGGCTGACGAGCGACAGCAGCCCGATCATCCGCCTGGTGGACTCGACCATCTACACGGCGATCCAGCGGCGGGCCAGCGACATCCACATCGAGACCCAGGACGATGCGGTCTACGTGAAGTACCGCATCGACGGCGTGCTGCAGTCGGCGATGCGGCCGATCGCCAAGCGGTTTCACAGCTCGATCCTGTCGCGCATCAAGGTGATGGCGGAGCTCGACATCGCCGAGAAGCGGGTGCCGCAGGACGGCCGCTTCCGCCTGCGCGTGCCGGGCAAGACCATCGACTTCCGCGTCTCGATCATGCCGAGCGTGCACGGCGAAGACGCCGTGATCCGCATTCTCGACAAGCAGTCGATGAGCGAGCAGTTCACCGAGCTGCGGCTCGACATTCTGGGCTTCCCGGAGCCGGAGCTGAAGCGCTTCCGCAAGTACATCCGCGAGCCCTACGGCATGGTGCTGGTCACCGGGCCGACCGGCAGCGGCAAGACCACGACGCTGTACGCGGCGCTCGCCGAGATTCGCACGATCGAAGACAAGATCATCACCATCGAAGACCCGGTCGAGTACCAGCTCAAGGGGATCACACAGATTCCGATCAACGAGAAGAAGGGTCTCACCTTCGCGCGCGGGCTGCGTTCGATCCTGCGCCACGACCCGGACAAGGTGATGGTCGGCGAAATCCGCGACCCCGAGACGGCGCAGATCGCCATCCAGTCGGCGCTGACCGGCCACCTCGTGTTCACCACGGTCCACGCCAACAACGTGTTCGACGTGCTGGGGCGGTTTCTCAACATGGGCGTCGAGCCGTACCAGTTCATCTCGGCGCTCAACTGCGTGATGGCGCAGCGGCTGGTGCGCAAGATCTGCGTCGCCTGTAAGCAAGCCGCGGTCATCGATCCCGTGCTGCTGGCCGAGTCGGCGATCGATCCCGCGCTGATTGCGAAGCACACGCTCTACGAGGGCGTCGGCTGCATCGAGTGCAGCGGCACCGGGTTCAAGGGCCGCATGGCGATCTGTGAGCTGCTCGACCTGACCGATCACATCCGCGAGATGATTCTGGAGAAGCGGCCGATCTCCGAAGTCAAGCGGGCGGCCCGCGAGCAGGGCATGCGGCTGCTGCGCGAGTCGGCGGTCGAACGCGTGCTGACGGGGCAGACCACGCTGCGCGAGATCAATAAGGTGACGTTCGTCGAATGAGCCTCGCCGCCCTCTTCCAGTCGCCGTCGCCCGACGTGGCCGTCGAGATCGATCGCGGGCACGTCGGCGCGGCCCGGCTGATCTGGCGGGCGGGGCAGGCGGTGATCGCCGCGCATGCGGCCTAGCCGCTGCCGGCCGGCGCCGTGACCCCCTCGCTGGGCACGCCGAACATCGCGGACGTGCCGCTGGTGGCGCAGGCGATCGGACGCGTGCTGGCGCAACTCGGCGCCAGGCCGTCGCGCGTGGCGCTCGTGATCCCCGACACCGTCGCCAAGGTGTCGTTGCTGAAACTCGAGAAGATGCCGGCCAGGGCGGCGGACCTGCAGGAGATCGTCCGCTGGCAGATGCGCAAGACCGCGCCATTCCCGATGGAGCAGGCGGTGCTGAGCGTGACGCCCGGGGCGATGTCGCCCGACGGCGGCCACGAGTTGGTGGTGTCGCTCGCGCGCACCGACGTGCTGCACCAGTACGAGCAGGCCTGCCTGATGGCCGGCGCGCACGCGGGCCTGGTGGACATCGCCACCTTCGGCGTGATCAACGGCATTCTCGCCGGACCATCGCCGGCGGGCGACTGGCTGCTGGTCCACGTGACCGAGACCTACCTGACGCTCGCCGTGATTCGCGACCGCTCGCTCCTCTTCTTCCGCAACCGCGGCGAAGAGGCGGAGGGCACGCTCGCGGATCTGATTCACCAGACCGCGATGTATTACGAGGATCGCCTGCATGGCGGCGGCTTCGCGCGCGTGCTGATCGCCGGCGCCGCGCGGCTGCCCGGCGGCGCCGAAAGCGTGCGCCGCGGCCTCGAGGAACGGCTCGGTATCGGCGTGGAATCGGTGGACCCCCGCGGCGCCGCGAGGCTGGTCGATCGCATCGGCGCGTCGCCCGAGCTGCTCGACCTGCTGGCCCCGCTGGTGGGCATGCTGCTGCGCGAGAAGAAGGTCGCATAACCATGCTGCGCACCAACCTCGCCACGCGCCCCTTCTACAACGACCGCGTCGTCCGCGTCGGCATCGCCGCCGTCGCGCTGGTGGCGGCGGGGCTCACCGTCTTCAACGCGGTCCAGGTGTGGACCCTGCAGTCGCGCAACCGCGAGTTGAGCGAGGCGGTGCGGCAGAACGAGCTCGAGGCGCGCGAGCTGCGGCAGAAGGCGCAGGTCGTGCGCCAGGGGATCAATCGCGCGCAGCTCGACGCCGTGCAGCTGGAAGCGCGCGTCGCCAACCAGTTGATCGATCGGCGTGCGTTCTCCTGGACCGAGCTCCTCAACCAGTTCCAGGTCACGCTGCCGCCGGACGTCCGGATCGCGGCCGTCCAGCCGCAGATCGACGGGAGCGGCCGGATGCTGGTGGCGGTCACGGTGCTGTCGCGCCGCGTCGAGGACCTCGACGCCTTCATCGAGGCGCTGGAGAAGACCGGCGCGTTCACCGGCGTGCTGTCCCGGCAGGACACGCAGGAAGAAGACGGCACGCTGCGCTCGATCCTCCAGGGTTACTACAACCTGCCCGAGGCGCCGCCGGCACCGACACCGGTCCCGGCGGCCGTCCCGCCCCCGCCGGCGTCTGAACCTGCGAGGGAGGCGCGATGAAGGCCCTCTTCATGGTCGGCGCCGAGGTGCCGTTCACGCGCGTGGTCGGCGACCACCGGCGATGGCTGGTGCCGCTGGGCGCCGTGCTGGCGATCAACGTCGCCGTGCTGGTCGCGGTGGTGCTGCCGCTGGGCCGATCGGTCGAATCCGGCGGGGTCCGCTCGACAACGTCGGCGGCGGCGCTGGCCGAGGCGCGCGCCGATCTCAAGAACGCCGAGGCGACGCGTGACGGCCAGACGCAGGCCACCAAGGACCTCGATCGCTTCTACCAGGAAGTGCTGCCGGCCGACATCTCGTCGGCGCGGCGCATCTTGCAGTTGAAGCTGACGCAAATGGCGCGCGAGCACGACGTGACGTTTCAGCGGAGTTCGGCGGCGCCGGAGCTGGCCCGCGACTCGAACCTCGAGCGCCTGAAGATGAACTACGCGCTGACCGGCGACTGGGAAGACATTCGCCGCCTGATCCATGCCATCGAAACGGCGCCGGAGTTCGTGGTGATCGACAACGTCGTCCTGGGGGAGGGCGCCGAGGCGAACGCGCCGCTGACGCTGACGCTGGACCTCTCGACCTTCTACCGTGTGGGGCCGCATGTTCGCTGATCGCCGGCGCCTGCTGCTCGGCGGCGCCGTGGTCGTGGTGCTGGGGATCGCGCTGTGGCTGCAGCTGTCGCCGGCGACGCCGGCGGCCACGCCCGCGGCGCGGGCGCGCAGCTCGCGCCAGGCCGCCGAACCCGAAGCGGCCGGGCCGATGCAGCCCGTGAAGCTGGCCGTCCTGGCGGCCAGCACCGGCCGCGAGGAACCGAGCGAAACGTCGCGGAACCCGTTCCGGTTCCAGCCGAAGGCGGCGCCGCCCGCGCCGCGCCCGGCGCCGGGCGCGGCGGGTGGGCCCGACACCGGCAGGCCCGTGGCGCCGCTGGTCCCGACCGGGCCGCCGCCCCTGCCGCCGATCCCGTTCAAGTTCATCGGGATCGTGACGCGGGAGAACGGCGAGAAGTGGGCCGTGCTGAGCGACGGACGGGTCACGGTGCACGGCAAGGACGGCGATATCATCGACGGGCGTTATCGGATTGTGAAGATCGGCACCGAATCGATCGAGCTGACCTATGCCGATGGGCGCGGGCGGCAGACTGTCAGGCTTACGGGGCAGTGATGCAGGCAGAAGGCAGAAGGCAGAAGGCGGAAGGCCGAATGATGAGGCGTGTGGTCGGGTGTGTCGTGGCCGTGGCGATCTCCGCGCTGTTGGCGGGGTGCGCGACCGGCCGCGCGTTTGCGCGCGGCGAGGCCGCCGGTCAGGCGGGCGACTGGGAGTCGGCGGTGGGGTTCTACCGCCAGGCGCTGCAGAACGACCCGGATCGCCCCGACTACAAGATTGCGCTCGAGCGCGCAATGGTGGCGGCCGCCAACATGTACATCGAGCGCGGCCGGCAGTTCGAAGCGTCGAACCAGCCGGACGAGGCACTGCGGGCGTATCGCAAGGCGCAGGAGTTCGAGCCGTCGAACCGGCAGCTCGCGGCCAAGGCCGCCGACCTCGAGCGCACCTTGCGCGATCGCCAGGAGGCCGCGTCGCCGCGGCCCGAGATGGAAAAGCTGCGCCAGCAGGCGCGGCGCAGCGTCGAGCCGGTGCTGAGCCCGACCAATCCCGAGCCGCTGTTGATCAACTTCGTCAACACCGGCCTGCGCGACATTCTCACGTTCATCGGCAACTACTCGGGCATCAACGTCACCTTCGACCGGGACTTCCAGGATCGATCGATCACGTTGAAGCTCGAGGGCGTGTCGCTGGAGCAGGGGCTCCAGCAGATCATGATCGCCAATCAGCTCTTCTACAAGGTGCTGAACGAGCGGACGATCATCGTCGCGGCCGACAGCACGCAGAAGCGCACGCAGTACGAAGAGCAGGTGATCCGGACCTTCTTCATCTCGCACGCCGATGCCACCGAGCTGTCGCAGCTGCTGGTGGGCCTCATTCGCGTGGCCGGCCAGGCCATTCAGCCGCAGATCGTGGCGAACAAGACGGCGAACACCCTGACGATTCGCGCGACCGCGCCGGTGGTGCAGATCGCCGAGCGCATCATCGACGCCAACGACAAGCCGCGGGCCGAGGTGATGGTCGACGTGCAGATCCTCGAGGTCAGCCGCGAGCGGGCCAAGCGCTACGGGCTCGACCTCGGGAGCTACTCGGCGAGCCTGGTCTTTTCACCCGAAGCGGCGCCCTCCGCCGACTCCAAGCCGTTCAACCTCAACACGATTTCCACCGGCGTCAGCACCGCGGACTTCTACCTGGCGGTGCCGTCGGCCGTGGTGCGGTTCCTCGAGAGCGACTCGCAGACCAAGGTGCTGGCCAAGCCGAACCTGCGCGGCACCGAAGGGCAGAAGCTGTCGCTCAACCTCGGTGAGGACGTGCCGGTGCCGAGCACGACGTTCACGCCGCTGGCGGCCGGCGGCGCCTCGGCCAACCCGCTCACCTCGTACGGCTACCGCACCATCGGCATCATCGTCGACATGACGCCGACGCGCGTGACCTACGAGGGCGACATCATTCTCGACATCACGATCGAGAACAGCGCGCGCGGGCAGGACACCAACATCGCCGGACAGAACCTGCCGTCGTTCTTCTCGCGCAAGGTGCAGACGAAGCTGCGGCTGCGGGACGGCGAGTCGAACCTGCTGGCCGGGCTGCTGCGCGAAGACGAGCGCCGGTCGCTGACCGGGTTCCCCGGCGTGATGCGGCTGCCGATCGTCAAGCAGCTGTTCTCGAACAACGACAACAACATCAAGCAGACCGACATCGTGATGTTGCTGACGCCTCGCATCATCCGGACGCACGAGCTCAAGGCGTCGGACCTCAGCCCGATTTACATCGGCACGCAGAGCAACATGTCGCTGGGCGGCCCGCCGCCGGTGATCGGCGGAGCGGAACCCGAACCGCCGCCGCCAGTCACGCCGGGCGTGGCGCCCTCGCCGGCCGC
>MELE01000216.1:17213-33359 GCA_001768615.1 Acidobacteria bacterium RIFCSPLOWO2_12_FULL_67_14b
GCCTGACGCACCCGCGGCGCCAGCGCCGCCGACACCTGCCGCGGCACAGCCCGCGCCGGACGCGCCTGCGCCGACGCCGCCGGCGCCGGGCGTGGCCGCCTCGCCAACCGGTGGAGCGCCGCAAGCGCCGTCATCGGCGCCCGCGCGCATCACCCTGAGCCCGCCGAGCGAAATGCGCGTCGGCAGCGGGCCGTACACCGTGCCCATTTCCGTGGCCGGCGCGTCGCGGCTGTCGACCATCACGATCTCGGTGACCTACAACCCGGCGCTGGTGCGGGTGCGGAGCGTGCAGGAAGGCACGTTCATGCGGCAGGGCGGCATCGCGCCGGCGTTCAACAGCCAGGTGGACGAGAAGAGCGGCCGCATCGACATCGTGATCACGCGGCCCGGCGATCAAACCGGCGCGTCCACGGCGGGGCTGCTCGCCGCGATCCTGCTGGAGCCGCTCGCGGCCGGCACCGGGTCGCTCGCGGTCACCGGGTCCGCCACGGTGCCCGGCGGCGCGAGCGCGCCGCTGCAATTCCTGCCCGCGGGGATCACGGTGCGGTGATGCTGGAACGCGGCTACACCTTCGTCGAGCTGCTGGTGGTGACCACCATCGTGCTGATCCTGGCCTCGGCCGTGCAGCCGCTGGCGAAGGTCACGATCCAGCGGGCGCGCGAGGTGGAGCTGCGGCGCGTGCTGCGCGAAATGCGGACCGCGATTGACAAGTTCAAGGATGCCGCCGACGCCGGCCAGATCCCGACCACCGAGCTCAAGGCCAACAGCGAGGGCTACCCGCCGGACCTGCAAACGCTGGTCGACGGCGTGTCGGTGGCCAACGACGCGACCGGCCGCAAGCTGAAGTTCCTCCGGCGCGTGCCGCTCGATCCCACTACAGGCGAGGACGACTGGGGCTTGCGCGCCTACCAGGACAAGCCCGACAGCACGAGCTGGGGCGGGCAGAACGTCTACGACGTCTACTCGAAGAACCAGGGCACCGGGCTTGACGGTACCAAGTACAGGGACTGGGACTGACAGTTCACAGTTGAAAGTTCAAGGTTCACAGTTGAAGTTCAAAGTTCGGAGTTTACAGGGCGCGCGTGGGTTCACGATGATCGAAGTACTGGTCGTCGTGACGCTGATCGTCATTCTCGCCAGCATGGCGATGGTGCAGTACCGCAACAGCATCCGGCGCGCCGAGGAAGCGGTGTTGAAGGAGAACCTGTTCCGGATGCGCGACGCCATCGATCAGTACTACGCCGACAAGACGAAGTACCCCTCCGCGCTCGAAGACCTCGTGAGCGAGGGCTACATCCGCGAGGTGCCGACCGATCCGATGACCAAGTCGAAAGACACCTGGCAGACGACGCCCGCCGAGCCCGATGCCAACAACCCGGCCAGCTCCGTGGGCATCTACGACGTGAAGAGCGGCTCCGACCTCACGGCGCTGGACGGCACCAAATACAGCGAATGGCACTAACTCGGAACTCGGAACTCGGGACTCCGGCCGGGTGAACCTGATTTGGAGGGTGGCGGTCACCCGTGACGAACCCCAGGCTGGTCCGTTGGGTTCGGCACTCAGGGAATCCGGCTTCAACCCCGTGATGTGCGTGGTCATGGACGAGCACCGGCCTGCGAATGCGACCGCGCTGGTCAATGCCGCCGCTTCACTGGAGCAGTTTGACTGGGTCATTGTGTCGAGCGCGCGTGCCGTGGCGGCGCTGGCCGGCGCACGCGCCACTCGCTGGCCGCGCGCCGTGCGGACGGCCGCCGTGGGAGCACGGACCGCGGAGGCCCTGGTCGCGGCCGGCGCCGATCCTGCACCGCTCGTCGGCGCCGGCGAGGGCGCCGATGCGCTGTGGACGGCGCTGTCCGCCCTCGAATGGACGAATCGCCGCGTCCTGGTGCCCACGGTGCCGGGCGGACGTCGCGTGCTCGCCGAGGCGCTGCGCGCTGCCGGCGCCATCGTGACCGAGGTGGAGGCATACCGGATGGCGCCGCGGCCGCCCGAGCGCATCCGAGCCGATTGGCACGCCGCCCGTCCCGATGCCGCCGTCATTGCCAGTCCTTCGGTCGCGTCAACGCTGGTCGAGGCGCTGGGGCCCGGCGGGCTGTCGGCCCTCAAGGCGGTGGTCGCGATCGGACCCACAACCGCAGCGACGCTGGCGGCCGCCGGGGTGCCGCACCACGTGGCGCCGCGCGCCGATTTCCACGAGGCGGCGCGCACGCTGGCGGCGCTCCGAGACACGGCCCTGCCTGGCCCGTGATAAGTTTTCAATCCGTGACCTTCGATCGCACCTTCGTCGAGTGCAGCGTCCTGGGCTTCCAGTCGGTGCTCACGTCGGCGCTCGCGATCACGTGCTACGTGCTCTGGCGCCGGCAGCGCCACGATTATTTCCTGACCTGGTCCGCCGCGTGGTTCCTCTACGTCCTGCGGCTCTCGGCGATGTCGGCCTTCCTGGTCCGGCGCAACATGTTCTGGCTGTTTGTCCACCAGGTGATGACCGGCCTCAGCGCAATCCTGCTGCTGGCAGCCGCGTGGCAGCTCTCGCGAGGGTTCACCTGGCGCCCGTGGCACCTCGCGGCCGTCCCGCTGATGATCGGCTGGGCCTGGCTGACGATCTTCGGCGTGCCGAGCATGCTGGTAGCCGGCGTCACGTCCACGATCCTGCTGGCATCGGTGACCATCTGGACGGGCGTGGTCTTCTGGCACGATCGCCGCCGGGCCTCGAGTGGCGCCATCAAGGTGCTGACCTGGGCGTTTGTACTGTGGGGCATCCATCACCTCGACTACCCCTTGTTGCGCGGATTCGGCGCGGCCGTGCTCTACGGCGCTTTCGTTGACGTGCTGTTCCTGTTCGCCATCGGCCTCGGCATGCTTTTCCTCGTGCTCGGGGACGAGCGGGCGCGCCTCGCCGCCAGGACCGTCGAGCTCGAGCAGCTGACCCGGCTGCTGCTGCGGGCGCAGGAGGACGAGCGGCGGCGTATCGCCCGCGAGCTGCACGACGAAGCGGGGCAGGCATTGACGGCGGTCAAGATTGAGCTCGACCTGGACGGGCACACGGATGCCGGCGCGCGCGTCGGGCGCGCGCTGGCGCAAGTGCGGGACCTCAGCAACCTCCTGCGGCCGTCCGCACTGGACGATCTGGGTCTCGCCGCCGCCCTGCGGGCGCTCGCGGACGACGTCACGGAGCGATCGCGGTTGCAGGTAGACCTGGCAATCACCGGCACGAACGTATTGCCTCCCGAGACGGAGGTGGTGATCTATCGCGTGATGCAGGAGGCCCTGACCAATACGGTGCGCCATGCGCGCGCCACCTGGGTCCACGCGCACCTCGAGATCGGCCGCGACGCCGTCCTGACCGTGGAGGACGATGGGCAGGGACTATCACCGGGCGTGAGCCCGAATCTCGGCTGGCTCGGCATGCAGGAACGCGTCACCGCGGCGGGCGGAACGCTGTCGATCACCGGACACGGCGGCGCCGGAGTCCGGTTGAGGGCATCGATTCCTGTCGAGGCCGCCTCTTGAGTGCAACGTCCGTGCGCGTGATCCTCGCCGACGATCACACGCTGGTGCGCGCCGGCATTCGCCGCATCATCGAGTCGCAACCGGGTTGCGTCGTGGTGGGCGAGGCCGCGGATGGCCACGAGGCCATCGAGACTCTTCGCCGCGTGCAGGCCGACGTGCTCGTGCTCGACCTGAAGATGGAGGGCCGCGACGGCATTGAGGTGTTGCGCGTGGCGAAGGCCGACCGTCCGGAAGTCAGAGTCATCGTGCTCACCATGCACGCGGGCCGCGAGTACGTGGCCCGTGCCATGGAGGAAGGCGCGAACGGATACCTGCTCAAGGACTCGGCCGTGCAGGATCTGGCGGCCGCGATCGACGCCGTCATGGCGGGCCGCACGTATTTCAGTCCGGCCATCCAGCAGCAGATGGCGGAAATCCTCAACGGCCGCGAACCCGCCACGCCGGATCTCCGCGCGCTGACGGACCGCGAGCGCGAAGTGCTGGTCCTGCTGGTGCGCGGCCTGTCCACCAAGGAGATCGCCGCCGCCCTCGACATCGGCGCGCGCACGGTGGAAACGCATCGGGCCAACCTGATGCGCAAGCTCGGCGTGCGGTCCGTGGCCCTGCTCACGCAGGTCGCGATCCGCGAGGGCATACTCGATCTCCCTACTCCGTAGTTCTACGGAGGCCTCCTCCGCACTCTTGCGAATTGCCGGTGCGGGGCGCGCCCGCTAGTCTGGTTGTACCCGTGCTGGCTTCCGCCACCGCCGCCTCACCCTCGTCGAACGGCGCCCTCGCGCCCTTGCGCGTGCTCTCGATCAGCCATCGGACGCACGGCATGGACGGGTTGGCCGCGCTCGCCGCCACGCCCAGTGCGGCCGCCGCCCTTCACGCGTCGATGACGAGCCACGGCATCGAGTCCGTGATGCTGACCACGTGCAACCGGGTCGAGCTGTACTGGCGATCCCGCACGCCACAAGACGACCTGGTCGCGACCGGCAGTCTGGCGGCGGCAATTGACGCCGGCGCCGAAGGCCTCGTTCGGCAATCGTCGTGGCTTGCGGGCGACGCCGCGGCGCACCACCTGTTTCGCGTGTGCGCGGGCCTGGAATCGGTGGTCATCGGAGAGGCGGAGGTGCTTGGCCAGGCGCGAGCGGCGCTCGAGGCGTCGCACGGGGCCGGCCGTTTCGTGACGGGCGTCTTTCAGGCTGCCATCCGCGCCGGCGGGGCCGCCCGTGCCGAAACCGGCATTGGTCATGGCGCCATGTCCGTGGCGTCGACTGCCGTCCAGTGGCTCGCTGCCCACGTGTCCCTCGCCAGTTGCCGTGTCCTGATTGTCGGAGCCGGTGACACGGCACGAAAGGCCGCGCGCCACCTGAATGCGATCAACGTGGGATCGATGGTCGTGGCCAACCGGACCGTGGACCGCGCGCAGGCGCTGGCCCGCGGGCTGGGCGCCGAGGCCGTCGGGCTCGATGCCCTTCAGGACGAAATCCTCCGCGCCGACGCGATCGTGTCGGCGGTCAACGTGAGCGAGTGTGTGATCACGCGCGATCACTTGCACGCGCGATGTGCCAGGGCGGACCGGCCCCTCTTCGTCGTGGATCTGTCGATGCCGCCAAGCGTGGAACTCACGGAGTCGGTTGGCATCAGGCGAATCGACCTCGGCGTGATCGAGCTGGCCACGCGCGCCAACCGCGAGCAGCGGGCGGCCGAGGCGCCGCGCGTCGAGGTTGTGATCGAGCGTGAACTTGCGTGGCTGCGGCGGTGGGCCGCGCGCGAGGGGCTTCGCCAGGCACGCAGCCGGCGGTGCGACCACGAAACGACTCGCGGGGTGGGGGCGGAGTCGTGACGTTGCGCATCGGCACGCGTGGCAGCGCCCTGGCCTTATGGCAAAGCCGCCACATCTCCGCGCGATTATCCGAGGCGCACCCGGACCTCGAGGTCGAACTCGTGGAGATCGCCTCCGAGGGTGATCGCGTCACCGATGTTCCGCTCTCGCACGTGGAAGGAACCGGGTTCTTTACCGCCGCCCTGGAGCAAGCCCTGGTCTCCGGCGAGATCGACCTGGCCGTTCATAGCTACAAGGACCTGCCGGTCAAGTCGATCGCGGCGCTCGTCGTGGCCGCCGTGCCGGTGCGCGGGCCCGTCGAAGACGCGTTGTGCGGGCGCGATGGCCTGACGCTCGAAGGCCTGCCCGCGGGCGCGCGTGTCGGCACCTGCAGCACGCGCCGTGCGGCGCAGGTGCGGCTGGTGCGCCAGGACCTCGAGCTGGTCCCGCTGCGCGGCAACGTGCCCACACGCCTGGGCCGGGTGGGGCGGGACCTCGACGCCATTGTCCTGGCGCGCGCCGGGCTCGTCCGGCTGGGTCTCGACCAGTCGATCACTGAGACATTTTCGACTGAACGCATGGTGCCCGCGCCGGCGCAGGGCGCGCTGGCGGTCCAGTGCCGCGTGGCGGATGCGG
This sequence comes from Acidobacteria bacterium RIFCSPLOWO2_12_FULL_67_14b, assembly GCA_001768615.1. GTDB lineage: Bacteria > Acidobacteriota > Vicinamibacteria > Vicinamibacterales > UBA2999 > 12-FULL-67-14b. Next base: position 23,171 of record MELE01000216.1, read on the forward strand.
CCGTGTACGGGCGGCTCCACGTCCTCAACGATGCGGCGACCCGGAGGGCGGTCGACGCCGAGCGCACGTTGCTGCACGCGCTCGGGGGCGGATGTTCCGTGCCCGTCGGCGCGATCGCCACGGCCTTCGCCAGTGGCGTCCAACTGACGGCCGCGGTATTCGGCCTGCGCACAGGTGTCGCCGTGCGTGTGCAGATGACAGGCGCCGATCCCGTGGCCCTCGGCCAGCTGGCCGCGGCTCGCCTCATCGAACAGGGCGCCGGAGACATCCTCGCCGAGTTCGCCTCCGGGCCCGCCGGTGTCCCGGCATGACGCGGAACTTCCATCGCGGGCGCCGCCTCCGCCGCACCTCCGCCATGCGCGATCTCGTGACCGAAACGCGGCTGTCCGCGCGTCAACTCGTGGCGCCGTTGTTCGTGTGCGAAGGACAGGGCATCCGCGATCCGATCCCGTCGATGCCCGGCCAGGCGCGGCTGTCGCCCGACGTGGCGGCTGTCGAGGCCGCAGCATTGGCGGCCGTGGGCATTCGCGCCGTGCTGCTGTTCGGCGTGCCGTCCCGCAAGAATCCGCAGGGCAGCGGCGCCTGGGATCCGGAGGGCCCGGTGCCGCAGGCCGTCCGGTTGATCAAGGCGTCCGCACCAGAGATGAGCGTGTGGGCGGATGTGTGCCTGTGCGAGTACACCGATCACGGGCACTGCGGGGTGCTCCACGAAGGCGATGTGGACAATGACGCCACCCTGCCGCTACTGGCGCAGGCGGCCCTGACCTATGCGCGCGCGGGCGCGGATGTGATTGCGCCGTCCGACATGATGGATGGGCGCGTCGCCGAGATTCGGGCGGCGTTGAACGGCGCCGGTTTCGCCGATCGCGCCATCGTCTCCTACGCCGTCAAGTATGCGTCGGCTTTCTACGGGCCCTTCCGCGAGGCCGCCGGGTCCATGCCGCAGCTCGGCGATCGCCGGGGCTACCAGATGGATCCACCCAACGTCCGCGAGGCGCTGCGCGAAGCCCTGGCCGACGTGGACGAGGGCGCAGACATGGTCATGGTGAAGCCCGGCCTGCCATACCTCGACGTGATTCGTGCTGTGCGCGAGGCCGTGAACGTGCCGGTGGTGGCTTATCAAGTCTCCGGCGAGTTCGCGATGATGCACGCCGCCGCGGAGCGGGGCTGGCTCGATCTGGAGCGCGCGATGGTCGAAACCGTCGTCGCCCTGCGCCGGGCCGGAGCCGGCATCGTCATCACCTATTTCGCGAAGCCGCTCGCCGTGGTCCTGTCGCGGGAGGCGTCGTCGTGATCGGTGTGTCGCACGCGTCCGCGGCCCTGGCGGCGCGGGCGGCTCGGGTGGCGCCGGGCGGCGTGCATTCACCCGTGCGGGCGTTCAAGGCCATGGGCATGCCGCCGCTGGCCATCGCCGAAGCGCACGGCGCGCACGTCACGGATGTGGACGGGCGCCGATTCGTGGACTGGATTGGGGCCTGGGGGCCGGCGCTACTGGGTCACGACCACCCGGTGGTTGCAAAGGCCGTTGTCGAGGCCGTGTCGCGCGGCGTCGTGTTCGGCCTGGCCTCCACGCACGAAGTCGAGCTCTCCGAGCGCATCACCGCTCGTGTGCCGGGCTGCGAGATGGTGCGCCTGGTGGTGACCGGCACCGAGGCGACCATGAGCGCCGTGCGCGTGGCACGCGCGGCCACGGGGCGATCGGGCATCATCAAGTTCGCCGGCGGGTATCACGGGCATGCCGACATGTTCCTGGTGAGCGCCGGGTCGGGCGCGGCGACCTTGGGCGTGCCGGACTCGCCTGGGGTGACCGCCGGAACAGCCGCCGACACGGCAGTAGCCCGCTTCAACGACCTCGATAGCGTGGACCGCTGCTTTGACGATCATCGCGGCGCGATCGCGGCCCTGATCGTGGAACCGGTGATGGGCAACATGGGCTGCGTGCCCCCGGCCGACGGGTTCCTCGAGGGCCTCCGCGACCGTTGCACCCGGCACGGCGCGGTGCTGATCTTCGACGAGGTCATGACCGGGTTTCGCGTCGCCCGCGGCGGCGCGGCCGCCCGGTACGGGGTCACGCCCGATCTGATTACGCTCGGCAAGGTGGCCGGTGGCGGCCTCCCACTGGCGGCCTTCGGCGGACGCCGGGACCTGATGGAACTCGTGGCCCCCGCGGGCCCGGTCTACCAGGCCGGGACCTATGCCGCGCATCCCCTCGCCGTGGCGGCGGGGTTGGCCACCTTCGATGTGATTGACGCCACGCCGGACCTGTACGAGGACCTGGAGCGCACGGGCGATTTGCTCGAGTCCTCGCTGCAAGCGGTCATTGCGGCCGCGGGCGTCGGCGCGGTCGTCCAGCGCGTCGGGTCGATGTGGACGATGTTCTTTTCCGCGGGACCGGTGCGCTGCTGGGACGACGCTGCGGCCGTCGATCGTGCGGCGCACGTCGCGTTCTTCACGGGCATGCTGGCGCGCGGCGTGTTGCTGCCGCCCTCGCCCTTCGAATCCGCGTTCGTGTCGATGGCGCACGACCAGGTGCCCATCGCCTACACCGTCGAGGCTGCTCGCGCGACGCTCCGGGATCTGCGACGATGAACGACCGGTTCCTGCGCGCGTGCCGGCGGCAGCCCGTGGACCGGACCCCGATCTGGATCATGCGACAGGCCGGCCGCTATCTGCCGGAGTACCGCGAGCTGCGGAGCCGCGTGGAGTTCCTCGATCTGTGCCGCACGCCGGAACTGGCGGCCGAGGTCACGCTGCAGCCGCTGCGGCGGTTTCCGCTCGATGCGGCCATTCTGTTCTCCGACATCCTGCTGCCGCTGGATGCGTTCGGCATCAGCATGACCTTCACGCCGGGCCCCAGGATTGCCGAGCCGATCCGTTCGCGGGCGCAGGTCGACGCGCTGCAGGCGAGGCCCGCCGGCGAGGCGGTGCCATTCGTGGCCGATGCGGTGCGCCTGCTGCGGCGGGAACTCAACGGGCGCACGCCGTTGATCGGCTTCTGCGGCGCGCCGTTCACGCTGGCCGCCTATCTCGTACAGGGCGAGGGCAAGGAGGGCTTCGGCGCCGTGAAGCGGATGATGTTCCACGAGCCCGCCACGCTGGAGGTCCTGCTCGACAAGCTCGCGGCGGCGATGGTCGATTACTTGCGGCTGCAGATCCAGGGCGGCGTGCAGGCGGTGCAGATCTTTGATTCGTGGGCCGGCATTCTCGGCGCGACGGATTACGCGCGCTTTGCGCTGCCCTACGTGAGGGCCATCGTGAACGGTGTGCGCGAGTCGGGCGTGCCCGTCATCTACTTCGTGAACGGGGCTCCCCACCTGATTGAAGCGGCGGCATCGGCCGGCGCCGACGTGCTCGGCGTGTGCTGGCGGATGCCGATCGATCACGTGGCGGCACGGGTGGGGCCGGGCGTCGCGCTGCAGGGCAACCTCGATCCGCACGCGCTCTTCGCGGACGCGGCCGTCGTCCGCGAGCGCGCCACGGATGTGCTGCGGCGGATGGCCGGGCGCCCCGGGCACATCATGAACCTGGGCCACGGCATCCTCCCCGAAACGCCGATCGCGTCGGTCGAGGTGCTGATCGAGACGGTGCAATGCGCGAACTGATTGACGCGTCCACGACGCTGGCCCTCCTCGAGCGGTACGACCGCCCGGGCCCGCGCTACACGTCCTATCCCACCGCGGTGGAGTTCCACGGCGGCGTCGGCGACGAGCAGTATCGGGAACGGCTCGCCCTGGCCAACGGCGACGCGGATCAGCCGCTGTCGGCGTACGCACACCTGCCGTTCTGCGAGGCGCGCTGCGCCTTCTGCGGCTGCAACGTCGTGATCACGCGCCACCGGGATGTTGCGGCCGCGTACCTCGACGTGCTGGAGCAGGAGATCGACTTGCTCGCGGCGGCCTTGCCGGATCGCCGGACCATCGCCCAGATGCACTGGGGCGGGGGCACGCCGACCTACTACGAGGCCGATCAGCTGGCACGCGTCTTCGATCGCGTGCGCCGGCACTTCACGTTCACCCCGGACGTGGAGCTGGGCATCGAGATCGATCCACGGGTCACCAGCGCGACGCACCTGCAGCGCCTGCGCGGCCTGGGGTTCAACCGCCTCTCCATGGGGGTGCAGGACTTTGCGCCGGAGGTGCAGAAAGCCATCAACCGCGAGCAGAGCTACGAGCTGACGCGGGACCTCGTCGAGGAGGCGCGCGCCTGCGGCTTTGTGTCGGTCAATGTCGACTTGATCTACGGCTTGCCGTTCCAGACGGTCGAGGGGTTCCGGCGCACGCTGGAGCAGACCCTCACGCTCCGGCCAGACCGCGTCGCCGCCTACTCGTTCGCCTTCATCCCCTGGATGCGCGCGCACATGAAATACCTGCCGAACGACGCCCTGCCGTCGGCGCGGCTGAAGCTCGAATTGCTGGCGCTGACGATCGATGCGTTTGTGGACGCCGGGTACCGGCAAATCGGGATGGATCATTTCGCGCTGCCCTCGGACGACCTGGGCAGCGCCGTCGATCGTGGCGACCTGCACCGCAACTTCATGGGCTACACCGTGCAGAAGACCCCGGACATGGTGGCGGTCGGCGTCTCGGGCATCGGCGACGTCCACGGCGCCTTCGTGCAGAACACGAAGAAGCTGCCGGACTACTACAAGGCCGTGGGCGCGGGCCGCTTTGCGATCGAGCGCGGCTATCAGATGTCGGCGGACGACCTCGTGCGGCGGCACGTGATCAGCGCCCTGATGTGCGGCTTCCGCATCGACGTCCCGGAGATCGAGCGCGCCTTCGGCATCGACTTCAGCGCGTACTTCGCGGAAGAGATCGCCGAATTGACCGCGGCGGATTCGCCCGCCACCGACGGCCTGGTCACGGTCAGTCCCTCCGCCATCGACATCACGCCGCTCGGCCGCCTCTTCGTGCGCAACGTGTGCATGGTGTTCGACCGGTATCTTCGCGCGAGGACTCAGGGCCCCAAGCCGGTGTTCAGCCGGACCGTATGACGACGCCTCGCGTGATCGTGGCCGGGGGAGGTATTGCGGGACTGACCCTCGCGTTCACGCTGGAAGCGGAGGCGGCGCGGCTCGGCGTGGCGGCCGACGTCCTCGTGATTGAGGCGGGCCACGACGCGGGCGGTCACGCCCGCACGGTCGGCGACGAGGGGTGGCTGGTCGAAACGGGACCGAACGGATTCCTCGATCGCGAGCCCGAGACGATGGGGCTGGTGGAGGAGCTGGGGCTCACGCACGACCTGGTCGAGGCCAACCCCGCCGCGCGTCGTCGCTTCGTTCTTCGCCGCGGCGCGTTGTGCCCGGTCCCCGCCTCGCCGCCGGCGGTGTTGACCTCCCGTGCGATCAGTTGGCGAGGCAAGCTGCGCCTGCTGGGGGAGCCGTGGGCGGCGCCACCACCGCCGCACGCCGACGAAACGGTTTTCGCGTTCGCGGAACGCCGGCTGGGACGTGAGGTGGCCGAAGCGCTGGTGGACACCGCGGTATCCGGCATCTCTGCGGGCGACAGCACGGCCCTGTCGGTGCGGTCGCAGTTTCCCATTCTGGTGGAATGGGAACGCGAGCACGGCAGCCTGTTTCGCGCGATGCTGGCACGGCGCAAGACGGCCACCGGCCGCGCGCGGCTGACCAGTTTTCATGGCGGGCAAGGCACCCTGACCCGGGCGTTGGCGGATCGGCTGGGGTCACGCATGATGACCGGCCGTGCCATCACGCGCGTGGCGCGCCACTCGGGCGCGTGGCAGGTGCACATGGCCGGCGGCCCGCCGATGGTGGCGGACCATGTGGTGTTCACCACGCCCGCCCATCGCACGTCGGCGGCCGTGCGCGATCTGGATCGCGAGCTGGCCGATGCGCTCGCGTCGATTCCGTACTCAGGGCTCGCGGTCGTGGCGCTTGGCTACGCGGTCGCGTCACTGCCGCGACCGTTGAATGGATACGGCTACCTGGTCGCACGTGCGGAGCGCTTGGCCACGATGGGTGTGCTCTGGGAATCTTCGATCTTCCCGGGACGCGCGCCGGACGGCGCGGCGCTGCTGCGCGTGTTCCTCGGCGGCGCGCGGCGGCCCGACGTGGCCGGCCTGGACGAAGAAGCGTTGACCACTCTCGCACGGAGCGAGCTCGTCAAGGTCATGGGCATCGCCGACAGGCCTATTCGCCAACACGTGTTCCGGTGGCCATCGGCCATCGCGCAGTACACGGTCGGGCACGACGAGCGGGTGCGCGCCATTCGCGCGCGGCTGGCCGAGCATCCCGGGCTGGACCTGTGCGGCACCGCGTGTGATGGCGTGTCGTTCAACCAGGCCATCGCGGCAGCACGGCGCACGGCCCGGACCCTTGCGGCCAGGCTGGCGCCCTCTTCATCATGACCATGCAACACGTAGTCCTGGTGACGTACGGCGAGCCGCCATCGCCGTCGTTCTCCGATCAGCTGGTCTACTCCTGGCGGATCCTGCAAGGGCTGACGCGGAGCGTCGCGGACATTCCGCAGCCCGCGATCCCCTTCATCGCGCTGTCACGGGCCCGCGGGCGACGAAGCATGTGGCGAGCCTCGGACTACACCTCGCCGCTCGAGCCGATCACGCACGCGCAGGCCGCTGCCGTGCGCGCCGCGCTCGCGCAGCAGGAGCCCGGCCCGTGGACCGTCCATGTGGCTTACGAGTTCAGGCGGCCGCTCATGGAAGACGTGCTCCGCGCCATTCCCGGCCACGAGCCAGTGTGGGTGGCGCCGATGTACGCGACTGATTCCGCCTTCACACACGAGCTCTCGCGCCAGGCCGCGGCGGCCGCGACGACGCGGTCGCCGCGTGGCGCGCCGGTGCGGGTGCTGCAGGCCCTCGAAGTGGATCAGCTCGCGGACATCTCCGCCGCGCACCTCTTGCGGGAACTGGGAGAGGCCGGTATCGGTCCGGACACCGCGCTCGTGCTGGCCGCGCACGGTACGCTGCTCGAGCCCTCCCGCCGGATCGACACCGGGCGCTGCGCGACCGAGCGCCTGTACGGCGCCATTCGAAAGCGCCTGTCGACGCGCTTCGGGCTGGTGCTGAACGGCTGGCTGAATCACACCCGCGGCGGCCGCTGGACCGAGCCGCCCATCGAAGAGACGCTGAAACGTGTCAGTGACGCCGGCTTCACCAACGTCGTGTACTACCCGTATGGGTTCCTGGCCGACAACGCCGAGAGCCAACTCGAAGGCCGGCTGGCCGCGGCCGCCCGGCCGGAGCTGCGCGTGCGCTTCCTGCCGTGTCTGAACGACTCGGCGGAGTTGGCGAAGGCCCTCGTCGGGCAAGTCGCCGGATAGGCGTCCCCACCCTCACCTTGGTCTGATTGAGATAATCATGGCGATTCTGAGAGAACAGGTTGGTTGAAAGTTCAGAGTTCAGAGTTCACAGTTCAGAGTTGAAGTGCAAAGTTCAGTTTCAAGTTCGGAGAGGTTGAAGACCAGGACTTCGAACTGAAACTGCGAACTTCAACTGTCAACTGTGAACTCTTGAACTCGGAACTTTCAGGCGGCACAAAAAAGGCCAGCTGCGGAAAGCGCAGGCCGGCCTTTTCTCAGTACGGTTCTTGATTCCCGGCACTGCGGTCTATTACGGACCCACGATGACGGTGACTTGCTGCGATCCGGTCGAGCCGTCGGAGGTGTTTACGGTGACCGTGACCACCCGCGTTCCCTCCCCCGAATAGGTGTAGGAGGTAACGCGGTTCGATGTCGTGGTCGTGAAGCCGTCCCCGAAGTTCCACGAGTAGCTGATTACGTTCGTAGGCGCCGTGCCGACAAACCCAGCAGTGAAATTGATTGCCGTTCCAGCCTTGATGTCGGCGCCCGAGCAGATCTTCGGGTAGGTCGCCGGCGTGCAGGCAGAGTTGATCCCAGTGCTCGACGCGGCTTCAAGCGTCATTTCGATCGCCCCGCGACCCGTGACTACCACCACGGCAGACGTGGTGGCCTGCGTGCCGGCCGCATCAGTGACGGTGGCCTGGATGGTGAACGTGCCCGGCGAGGTGAACTGTCGCGCGAACCCGCCACCGCTCGTGCCATTGAACAGCACCGATCCACCTTGCGTGACCTGCACGTTCGTGATGGGCGGTCCACCCGCGGCGGCCGTCGCGGTGACCGTGCCGGTGACCGTGCTGCCGGCCGTCACCGTCGTGGCGCTGAGCGTCAGCGACACCGTCGGAAGCGCCCGCGTAAGATTGATCAGAATCGTGGCCGTGCCGGTCTGGCCGACCGCGTCGGTGACCGTAACACGCACCGTGTAGATGCCGGGGCTGCTGAATGTGTGCACGACGCCGGTCTGGCCGGTGGCGTCGGTGACCGTAACACGCACCGTGTAGATGCCGGGGCTGCTGAATGTGTGCACGACGCCGGTCTGGCCGGTGACCGCGCCGAGGTTTTCGGCCGAGCCGTCGCCGAAATCCACACGCACGCTCTGGATCGGGCTGCCGGCCGCCGGAACCGTCGGGGTGATCGTGAAGCTCACGGGCACGCCCACCGCGGGCGAGGCGGTCGAACTCGAGATGGTGACGGTGGGCGCGAGCAGCACACGGACCGTGGACGAGCCTTCCTTGCCGGCCACGTTCGCCTTCACGATGGTCTCGCGTGCCGTCGTCAACTGCACGCGCGCCTCGCCGTTGGCGTCGGTGACGGCGGAGTTCGAGGCGAGGGTGCCCTGATCGGACGTGAACACCACTGGAGCGCCGGCGAGCGACGCGCCGGCGATGTCGGTGACGACGGCGACGACCGTCACCGTGCCGCCGGTTTGAGGAATCGTCGCAGGTTCGGTGCGAACGGCGACACGTTCTGCGGCGGCGCCGCCCACTTTCACTTCCAACTCGCCGGCAGCGGCGACCCGCGCCCCGCCCGAGAATGCGCCGATCTTGGCGGTGCCGGATTGCGTGCCGGTGAAGGTGACCCTGGCCGTGCCGCCCTCGGTTCGCGCCTCGCGGGGTTCGATCACCCCGAACGATGCGGTAAAGGTCACGACGGTTCCGTTCTGGACGGGCGTGCCCGCCGCCTCGATCACCGACGCCGTGATCTCCGCCGTCCCGTTGATCGGCACGGACGTCTTATTGATGTTGAGCGTGATCGTGGATCCGGTCGGCGAGAGCAGCGACATCTTCTCGCAGCCCGAAAGCATGCCGAAGGCTAGCGTCAGAATAAGAATGGACGTGCAGGAACGTGACACTGAGAGGCCTGTTAAGGATAATAGACGCATGAAGTTAGCGGGTCAAGGCTTGTCCGCCGAAGCGCCGGCGCGAAGGCCGGACGCATCGCGCGGCTACGCCATGGCGGCCCTGCTCGTCGGCATGAGCGTGATGGCGGTCATCATGGGAGCTCTGCTGCCGGTCTGGACCCACATGATGACGCGTGAAAAGGAGGAAGAGCTGGTCTTCCGCGGCAACCAGTACGTCCGCGCGATCGGCCTCTTCCAGCGGAAGTTCGCCAACACCAACCCGCCGACCATCGATCTGCTTGTTGAGCAACGCTTTCTCCGCAAGAAATACAAGGACCCGATTACCAACGACGACTTCCAGCCGATCTACGCCAACCAGGCCATGCAGGGCGTCAGTGCGCCCGCGGGCGCCCGCCGCCCCGGCGAACAGGCGACCGCGACCTTGAGCACCCCGGCGCAGCAACAACCCCAACTCCAGGCCGGCTTCGGCAGCACGGGCGCCGGCCCCGCCGGCGGCATCATCGGCGTCACGTCCAAGAGCAAGGAAACCTCGATCAAGGTCTACAACGGCCGCGACCGCTACAACGAGTGGGCCTTCATCTACGTTCAGACGGCGCAGCGGCCCGGGGGGCCGGGTGGCATGCCGGGGCAGGGCATGCGGCCCGGACAGGGCGGACCCGGGGGACCTGGCCAGCAGCAGCCCGGGCCATTCGGCATGCAGCCGGGCGCGTTTGGCAATCCTGGGCAACGGCCCGGCGGCCCGGGGAGCAGTCCGTTTGGACAGGGTCCATTCGGACCGGGCGGGCAGCAGAGCCGTCCTCCCGTGCCAGGCGGAGGCTTCACCGCTCCAGGCGCAAACAACCCGTTCCAGCCGGTCGTGCCTGGGCAGGCGCCGCCGCCAGTGCGCCGGCCGCCAGGCTAGTACCCGAGTCCGGAGATGTTGTCGACGACCGCGTCGTGAAGGGCACGGCGTACGTCCTGAATGCCCTCGCGATCGCGCGTCGGATGCACGCGG
>MELE01000216.1:33395-40790 GCA_001768615.1 Acidobacteria bacterium RIFCSPLOWO2_12_FULL_67_14b
CGGATGCACGCGGTTCGACAGAAACGCCACGTAGAGATCCTGGACCGGATCCAGCCACAACGAAGTTCCCGTGAACCCCGTGTGACCGATCGCCTCCGGCGAGAGCTTCGTTCCGCACGAGGATGAAGGCAGCATCGTGTCCCAGGCCAGCGCGCGCGAGCTCCCGGGCACCGTGGACTTCCGCGAGAACCGCGGCAAGGCGGGGGAGTTGAGCCACCAGCGGGCGCAGGCGCCGACCGCCGCCACCGTTCCGAACAGACCCGCATGCGCGGCGACGCCGTCGAGCGCTTCGGCATTCTCGTCGTGGACGACGCCGCATTTCACTTTGCCGAACCGATCGACTTCCGTGGGAGCGGTCCGCTCGTGCCACGCGGCGTCCGGGCGAAACCGCACGTCGATGTCCGCCCCGATTTCCCTGCGGCGCCATTCATCGAACAGGCGATCGAGCGGCGCACCGGTCGCGTTCTCGAGGGCAAACCCGAGCAGCATGAACCCCGGGTCGCTGTACAGCGACTTGGTACGCGGCGCGTACTCGAGCGGCTCGGCGCAGATGGCCGCCTCGAACGACGGGCGCCCGCTCGCGGTCTTGTAGTAATGGCGATGCGCCGGCAGGCCCGAGGCATGCTCGAGCAGATCCTGGATGGTCACCGACTGGCGATCGTCGCCGGCCCACGCGTCGATCCACCGCCGCGCGGGATCGTCGAAGCGCATGCGGCCGCTCGAAAACTCCCGGACCATGACCGCCGACGTCGCCAGGACCTTCGTGAGCGACGCGAGATCGTAAACGGTGGCGTGAGACACGGCGGGCGAGCCGGATGCGAATGTCAGCGATCCGCGAACGAGGCTCCCGATGCCGCCGGCCCTTCGGCCGATTTCGACCGCCGCGCCGGGAAACACGCGGCCGGCAATCGCCTCCTCCAGGAGGCGAGCGGCGCGCGGAAAGGGTGTGGCGCCCACGTCAGGCCACGGCCGGCGCCGGCCGCGCCCGCGAGCTGACGAGGGCGATGAGACAGGTCGTCACGGATCCGATCAACACATACCACGTAAAGGCGATCGCCGTGGCCCACCACACGGCGGTCATCACGATGAGGCCGGCGGCCATGCCGGCAAACGTGTCGCGCTCGGTCACCGAGGGCGCGAGCGTCCCCAGCAGGAACGCGCCGAGCACGGCGCCGGAGGCGAAGCCGAGCACGGCGAGGCCGGCGTCGAGCACGGAGCGCTCCATCCACTGCGCGGCCACGGCCACGGCCAGTTGCACGATGCCCCAGGCCACCGTGGCCTGCTTCGAGACGCGCATCTGCGTGGCCTGATCGGCGCCTGGGTTGACGTAGGGCAGGTAGAAATCGCTCACGGTCGTCGCCGCCATCGCGTTGAGCGACGGCGAGAGCGCCGCGGCGACAATCGCGGCCACGATGAAGCCCGCCAGCCCGTTCGACAGCTCGTTCACGACGAAGATCGGCAGGATCTGATCCGCGCGCGCCAGCGGCTGCGCCAATGGCGCGTGCAGGTAGAACGCGTAAAGCATGACGCCGATGATCAGGAACAGCACGAACTGGGCAAAGACGATGAAGCCGCTGAGGATCAACCCGCGCGAGGCTTCGCGCGCGCTCCGCGCCGAGAGCAGGCGCTGCACCAGGAACTGATCGGTGCCGTGCGTGGCGAGCGTGAGCGCGACGCCGCCGAGCAGGCCGGCCCAGAGCGTGTAGGCCTTCGTGACGTCAAGGGACAGATCGAGCACCGCGAAGCGTCCCGTCTCGCGGCCGACGCTGAGGACCTCGGCCCAGCCGCCGGGAATCCGGTTGAGGAGCGCGACCGCGATCGCCGCCGCCCCCGCAATGTAGACGAACATCTGGACCACGTCGGTCCAGATCACGGCGGAGACGCCGCCGCGCATCGTATAGACAATCATTGCGGCGCCGAGCACGATCACGACCCAGGTCACGGGTACCTGCGTGACCACGGCAATCACGAGCGCCGTGGTGAACAGGCGAATGCCGTCGGCCAGCGATCGCGTGATCAGGAAGATGACGGCGGCCAGCGTCTTGACGCTCGTACCGAATCGCCGCTGCAGCAGTTCGTACGAGGTGAACAGATCGCCGCGGAAATACGCCGGGATGAACAGCACGCTCACCAGGACGCGGCCGATGATGTAGCCCATCGCCAGCTGCAGGAAGGCCATGTTCCCGCCGTAGGCCTGCGCCGGAATGCCGATGAAGGTCAGCGTGCTGGTTTCCGTGGCGACGATGGTGAAGCAGATGGCCCACCACGGGACGGTGCGGCCGGTCAGGAAGTAGTCGCGCGTGGTCTTCTGGTAGCGCGCGAACCACGATCCGAACGCGGTAATGGCCACGAGGTACATGCCGATGACGACGTAGTCGAGTGGCGACAGCGACATGGAATCAGCCTTCAGCCTTCAGCCTTCAGCTCTCAGCTAATGAGATCCGGCTCCGAACGCGGCGCGGCCGAGCTCGCTCAGCGTGCCGGCGCTGTTGGGGGGCGCGATCAGGGCATCGTAGGAAAACAGGATGATGCCGGCCGTCCCGATCTTGCGGGCGGCCGCGATGTGCGCCAGCGTCTGCGCGGCCGTCAGGCGATAGGCGCCGATGCCCGCCCACACGGGACGGCTGCCGGCGGATTCCGCGGCCGCGGCGACCTGGTGCTGAAAGACGGCCGGCTCGGTCGTGTAGGCCATCGGGCACAGCACGTCGATCAGCGACTGATCCAGCCAGCCGCGCCAATCCTGCAGCCGGCCGTCGAGCGCCTCCTGCGCATCGGGCAGCACCGCCGCGCTGACGATGGCCTCGGGCCGCGCGGCCTTCACCGCCGTCCGGATCTTCGTGACGAGGGCCGTCAGGCGGTCGCGGCGGAACTCGTTCCATTGCTCCTGGAACAGGTTGGGATAGGCGATCGGATCCAGCAGCTCGCGGGCGGCCGCTTCGCGGCGCTCGCGATCCGAAAGCAACGGCAGCACCACGGCCTTGAATTGTTCGAGCGCCGAGGCGCTGTAATCGAAGCTCTCGTTCGGATAGCGGACGTAGTCGAGATGCACGCCGTCGATGGCATAGGTCCGGGCCAGCTCGGCGATCATCGCCACCGTGTGCGCCTGCGCCGCCGGATGCAGCGGCGAGGTGTAGAGCCCTTCGACGTCAGCGGCGTGCGCGCGCGTCCAGCGCGCCAGCCGCCCGAGGTAAGCGGGGCTGCGCAGGTCGATCTTCTTCATCTCCGCGACCAGCTCGCGCGGCACCATCAGCCACTCCGGCGCGCGATACACCACGTGATCGCGGGAGGCGGGCAGGCTGGCGGCGCTCGAAACGAGGTTGACGGCGATCCACGCGTGGACTTTCAGGTCGGCTGCGTGCGCGAGCTCGAGCGTGATCTTCAGCGGATCGAAGTCCGGTTTCGAGGTGAGCTCCGAGGCCCTGGGTTCGATCGTGCTCGTGAAGTAGGCATCGCCGCGGCCGCGCACCTGGACCAGCAGCGTGTTGAACCCGCCGGCTTCGGCCGCGCGCACCATCTGCCGGATCGCGTCCGGAGAGGTCAGCGTCGCGCGGGTCACCCAGAGTGCGCGCGTCTGCGTCGGCGCCGCCACGGCCCGGACGGGCGTGACTTCGGCGAGGAGGCATAACGCCACGCCGCAGACCGCAAGGCGCACGAAGACCCCTGGGGGGGTGGAGCACTTCATGGGAAACAACCAATCTAGCATGCCTGTAAGCTACGGGGATGTATGTGTTGGGGATCGACGCCGGCGGCACCAAGACCGTGGCGCTCCTGGCCGACGCCGACGGGAAAGTGGTGGGCGAAGGCCGCGCCGGCGGCGCCAACCTGCAGGCCCACGGCGAGCTCGAAGTGGAAAAGGTGCTGCACGGGGTGATCGACCTTGCGCTGGGCGCCCGCCGCCTGGTCCCGGACGCCGTCTGCCTGGGCCTGGCCGGCGTGGATCGCGAGAGCGACGGCCAGATCATCCGGGAGATTATGAAGCGGCTGGGCTTTCGCGCCCATACGCTGATCGTCAACGACGCGTTGATTGCCCTGGTGGCCGGGCTCGGGCCGGGCCAGGACGGCGGCCCGGGGGTCGTGCTGATCTCGGGCACGGGGTCGATTGCCTACGGCTTGAACGGACGAGGCCTGGCGGCACGGGCGGGCGGCTGGGGATCGTCGCTCGGCGACGAGGGGTCCGGCTACTGGATCGGCCGGCGGGCGCTGGCCGCCGTCGTGCGCGACGTCGATGGCCGTGGCCCGCGAACCGCGCTGACGCCGCTGGTGCTGTCCCATTTTTCCCTCGCCCGGCCCGAGCAGCTCGTGGCGGAAATCTACGACAACGCGACCGGCCGGCGGGCGATCGCCTCCCTGGGAGAGACCGTCGAGCGCGCCCGGGCGGAGGGCGATCAGGTGGCCACGGAAATCCTTCGAGAGGCCGCGTCTGAACTGGCGCTGGCGGTCGCCTCGGTGGTGTCGCGGCTGGAGATGCGCGGCGACCAGTTTCCGACGCTGCTCGCCGGAGGCATCCTGAAGGGCGTGGCGTGGCTGGCCGCCGAAGTCACCCGCCACCTCGCCGAGGTCGCGCCGCGGAGCGTCGTGACGCCGCTGGCGGTCGAGCCCGCGCTGGGTGCCGTGCGGCTGGCGCTGGCCGAGGCCGGCGGCGGGTTCCGCGTGCCGCCGTATGTCGAGTCCCATCGTCTGACATCGCAGTGAAGATCCAACGGTTCGATCACGAAGAGGCCCTGGCGGCGACGCTGGGCGAGCGATTACTCGATCGGGTGGCGCGCGCTCCACGCCTCGTGCTCGGGCTGCCGGCGGGCCGCACGCCGCTCGCCCTGTATCGCGCGCTGCGCGAGCGGACCGCGCGCGACCGGGTCGACTGGTCGCGGGTCCGGACGTTCAATCTCGATGAATTCGCCGGGCTCGGCGGCCGCGATGCCGGCAGCTACCGCGCCGTCATGGACGCCGAATTGTTCTCGCACCTCCCGATCGATCCCGCCAATATCGGCATGCTCGATGGCCTGGCCCCGGACCTGGCGGCGGAGTGCCGCCGCTATGAAGCGGCCATCGCGGCGGCGGGCGGCATCGACATCCAGATTCTCGGAATCGGGGCCAACGGGCACATCGGCTTCAACGAACCCGCCGGCGAACTCCACGCCCACACGCACGTGGCCACGCTGCAGCCGGCCACGCGCGACGCCAACGCCGTGCTGTTCGGCGGCGATCCGGATCGCGTGCCGGCCCGCGCGTTGTCGATGGGGATGGCCACCATCCTGGGCGCCCGTGAGATCGTCATGATCGCCACCGGCGAGGAGAAGGCCGAGTGCGTTGCCGGGATGATCAACGGCCTGATCACGACGCGGCTGCCGGCGTCGTTCCTGCAGGTCCACCCGCGCGTGACCGTGATGCTCGATCAAGGTGCGTACGGTGCGTACAGTGCCTAGCGTGCGTACAGTGCTCCAGAGTGCCCAGAGCACCGGGTACCTGGCACCAGCACCGTACGCACTTTAGGCACCGTACGCACTTTAGGCACCGTACGCACTGTACGCACGTTGTGTCATCCCCGAATCAAGGCACGAAGGCGGGGCTCGATGTCTTCGCCGATCGCCTCGCGGATCAGGTCGTCCGACTTGCGCAGGCGCGTCTGCGCCTTGGCGTAGGTCAGCCCGGTCTTCTGCATCACGATCGCGATCTTCACGTTCCAGCGCGCGCGCTTCAGCAGCTTGTCGGCGTCCTCGTAATCCAGCTCGGTGACGATGTGGACGATGCGGCGGGCGCGGTCGCGCAGCTTCTCCGATCCGGCGGCGTTGACGTCGACCATCAGGTTGCCGTAGGTTTTGCCGATCAGGATCATCGCCGACGTCGTCAGCATGTTGAGCACGAGCTTGGTCGCGGTGCCGGCCTTGAGGCGGGTCGAGCCGGCGATGACTTCGGGCCCCACGGCCGGCGCGATGGTCAGGTCGACGAAGGCCTGCAGCTCGGTGCGCGGATCGCAGGTGACGAAGAGCACGCGCGAGCCCGCCTGGCGGGCGCTGGTGAGCGCGCCCCGCACGAACGGCGTCATGCCGCTCGCCGACACGCCGACCACGACGTCCTTCTTGGTGGGGTCCAGACGCGTGATGGCGCGCGCGCCCTCTTCGTAATTGTCTTCGGCGCCTTCCTTGGCGCGGACGAGCGCGCCCTGGCCGCCCGCCATGATGCCTTGCACGAGCAGGGGATTGGTGCCGAAGGTCGGCGGCATCTCGGCGGATTCGACCACGCCGAGCCGGCCGCTCGTGCCGGCGCCGACGAAGACCAGCCGTCCGCCCTTGCGCAGCGCCTTGGCGCAGATGTCGGCGCCAAGCGCAATGCGATCGCGCTCCTTCTGCACCGCGGCCAGCATGCGCCGGTCCTCGGCGAGCATGAGGTCGACGATGCCGCCGGCGTCGAGCTTGTCGATGGCAAGCGAGGCGGGATTAATAGCCTCGGTGGGGAGCGACTGCCATCTCGAACGTGTGTGCGCCACCTGAAACGACGATGGTAGACCTCGGTGTCCGGTGTGTCAATGCAGCTATCAGCTCTCAGCTATCAGCTCTCAGCTTTCAGCTCTCAGCCCTCAGTCTTCAGCTATCAGCCTTCAGCCGAAAGCCGAAAGCCGAAAGGCGAAAGCCGAAAGCCGAAAGCTGAAAGCTGAAAGCTGAAAGCCGAAAGCTGAAAGCTGAAGCGCCGACTCTTAGTAAGCTACAAACGTGAGCGCGCTAGTTGACGCCTACTTGTCCCACCTGTCGCTCGATCGGCGCGTGTCGCCGAACACCGTCGACAGCTACGCGCGCGACCTGACGCTCCTGGGACGATTCGCGGCGGGCGAGCACCGCGGCGTCGAGACGCTCGACCGCCGCGCGCTCGAAGCGGCGGTCCGGCAGTTGATGGCCGAGGGACGGTCGCCCCGGTCGGTGGCCCGCGCGGTCGCCTGTTTCCGCGGCTTCTATCGATTCCTCGTCGTCGCCGGCCACCTGCCGAACAATCCGGCCGACGACCTGCGCGCGCCCCGCGCCTGGAAGACGCTGCCGAAGTTCCTGTCGGAAGAGGAGGTCGATCGCCTGCTGGACGCCCCCGACGTGTCGCAGCCGGGCGGCATCCGCGATCGCGCGCTGATCGAGGTCCTCTACGCGACCGGGCTGCGCGTGTCGGAGCTGGTGAACCTCAAGCCGCAGGACGTCAACCTCGAAAGCGGCTACCTCACGACGACGGGGAAGGGCCGCAAGCAGCGGCTGGTGCCGCTTGGCGACGAAGCCGCGTCGTGGGTGACGCGCTACCTTAACGAGGCGCGTCCCCTTCTCGTGAAGAAGCGGGCGTCGCCGCGGCTGTTCGTGAACCTGCGGGCGGGCACCGGCCTGACCCGCGTGGGCTTCTGGAAGATCCTCAAGGCTCACGGCA
>MELE01000217.1 GCA_001768615.1 Acidobacteria bacterium RIFCSPLOWO2_12_FULL_67_14b
TCGCATGGTCAACACCGCCGGCGTGGCGCCGTCCGCGCTGGCGCGCCAGAAGCCCCGGTTGTCGGCAAAGAAGATGGTCCCGTCGGGTCCCCACGCCATGGACCTCGCCCCGACACCACCGGCAAAAGACTGCGGCGGGCTGATAGCTTCCGGCGAGCCGCCGGCCACGACGACCTTCCTCAGCCGGCCGTACGAAGCGAACGCGACCGATCGTCCATCTGGCGACCATGTCATCCCGAATGGGGCCTCTGTTCCAGGCAGCGCGCGTGCACCGAGCGAGTCGAGCTCATGAACCCAAATGCGCGGACCATCCTTACCGAAACCGACAAACGTCAGCATGCGCCCGTCGGGTGACAGCGCCATATCGCCCTGCACCCGCGACACGATGACCTCATCGGTGTCGTGAATCGCGAAGCGCACGGCATCGACTGGCGGAGTTGCGCTTGAACTCAGCGCCAGGACCCAGACGGCGCCGCCGATCACCAACCCGCCGGCGACGAACGACGCGACGGCCGCCCACGGGCGCATGCGCGAGGGCGCGATGCCGTCATCACCGCGAGCCGGCTTCATGGCATCGTCAATCTCAAGACGCGCGACGGCGGCGTCAGGAAGGCGGAGTGTGCGGTCCTTCTCCAGACAGCGGCGCAGCAATCGACGAATGGCCGCGGGCGTGTCGACAGGCAGCGTGGTCCAGTCCGGTTCATCCTTCAGCACCGCGGCGATCAGGTGGGACACCGTTTCGCCTTTGAACACCTGGCGGCCGGTGAGCATCTCCAGCAGGACGACGCCAAACGCCCAGAGATCGCTGCGCTTGTCGACGGCCTTGCCGGCGGCTTGCTCGGGACTCATGTAGGCGGCGGTGCCGAGAATGATACCGGCTTCGGTGGCGTGGATCGATAGCGTCGGCGAGTTGGCCAGATTCTCGTCGGCTTGGGACTTGGGGCTTGTGGCTTGAGGAACCGCTTTCGCCAATCCAAAGTCCAACACCTTCACGGTGCCATCGGGACGGACCTTGATGTTCGCCGGCTTCAGATCGCGATGAATGATGCCGTGGTCGTGGGCGGCTTCGAGGGCTTCGGCGATCTGCCGCGCGATCGGCAGGGCCTCGTCGAGCGGGATCGGCCCGCGCGCGAGGCGTTGCGCGAGATCCTCGCCCTCGATCAATTCCATGACGAGGGCACTGGTCCGGATCAAGCCGGACGCGACATTTCCCGGCACTTCTTCGAGCCCGTAGATCGCCGCGATGTTCGGGTGATTCAGCGACGCGAGGACTTGCGCCTCGCGACTGAAGCGGGCCAGCCGATCGGGATCGTTGGCGACGGCCGGCAATAGGACCTTGATCGCGACGTCGCGATTCAGCTTGGTGTCGCGCGCGCGATAGACCTCGCCCATGCCACCAGCGCCCAGCGCCGAAACAACTTCATACGGGCCGAGGCGCGCGCCGGATTGTAAAGGGATGCGGGGAGTATAGGCGGGATAGGGGGTCAAGGGGTGTGCTGAATCGAACAACCACTGCCGGTCTGTTGGCTGTCCAGCTCAGCACTTCGGCCGCTTGGCTCAATCGGGCGAGGGGGGCGAGCCAGGCCATAATTGACATGGCCATATAGCCATAGCTATATTGATCGGACGATGAAGACCATGGCCGCAGGGAAGTTCAAGGATCGCTGCCTCAAGACCCTCGACGAGGTGGCGCGGACCAAGGCGCCGGTGGTGATCACCAAGCGCGGCCGGCCCGTCGCCAAGCTGGTGCCGTGCTCGGCGCCGGCGGCCAAGCGAAGCCTCGTCGGCAGTGTGTTGAAGGAAGTCGGCGACCCGTTCGGCACGCACGAGGCGTGGGATGCCGACGCTTCTTGACACGCATGCCTGGGTCTGGTGGGTCAGCGACGACCGCCGGCTGTCGCGTCCGGCGCGGCGCGCCATCGAAAAGGCTCTGGCCGGCGATGCGCTCTGGCTGTCCCTGATCTCGATCTGGGAAGTGGCCAAGAAAGTCGAGAAGGGCCGGCTGGTGCTGGATCGGCCACTGGATGACTGGCTCGACGCGGCGACCGATCGGCCCGGACTGCACCAGGCCGAGCTGACGCGCCCGATCCTGGCGGAGAGCTGCCGGCTGCCGCCGCCCTTTCACGGCGACCCCGCCGATCAGATTATCGTGGCCACCGCCCGCGATCGGGACGCCACCATCGTGACGAAGGACCAGCTGATTCAACAGTACGCGCACGTCCGCTCGCTTTGGTAGCGCCGTCTTGTGGCGTGGAGGTTCGACTCAGGTTCAGCCATGGCATCTGCCCGAGGTGTTACGCGAGTGCCGTGGCACAGGCTGACGGTTAGCGTCACGTCCAGGCACGGAAGGTGCCGTGGCGCGCGTCGAGGATCTCGCCGATCGTGATGGCGGCGTGGATCAGGCCGACGTGTGTGTACGCCTGCGGGAAGTTCCCGAGCAGGTCGCCGGTCAGCGGATCGATATCCTCCGAGAACAGCCCGAGCGGATTCGCGTACTGCTCCAGCCGGTGGAACAGGACGACCGCTTCATCCACCTCGCCCATCATCGCCAGCGCCTCGACCCACCAGAACGAGCAGACCGAAAACGCGCTCGTGGTGTGGCCGAAATCATCCGCATGCTTGTAGCGCAGCATCAACCCGTCGGCCGCCAATAATCGCTCGTAGGCGCGCACGGTGGAGCGGAACCGCGGGTCCGCCGGATCGACCAGCCCGATCTGCGGCAGCAGCAGGTTCGAGGCATCGGGAAACTGCCCGTCCAGCGCCTGCGTGAAGAACCCCAGCTCCTCGTTGTAGGCGTGCTTCAGGATGCGCTGCCGTTCGACCTCCGCCCACGCGTTCCACGCCCGCGCCTGCCCGCGCATGCCGAAGAACTCGGCGAGCTCCGCGCCCCGATGCGCCGCCACCCAGGACATCGCCTTCGAGAACGTGTAATGGCGCGGCTGCGTCCGGTATTCCCACAGCCCCGTGTCCTCCACAGACGACGAGGCGATCGCGTCCTCGACCAGGCGCTCGAGCAACGGCGCCAGCGACGGATCCTCCCATACCACCCGCGGGTCGGTGAGGATCGTCTCGAGGCACAGCACCATTTCGCCGCCGACATCGTGCTGGCGCTGGAGGTACGCGGCGTTGCCGATGCGGACCGGACCGATGCCGTCGTAGCCGCACAGGCTGGTCAGGATCTCTTCATCGAGATCGCGCTTGCCGGTGATGCCGTAGATCGGCTGCAGCGGGCCGCTGTCGGCCATTTCGCGCAGGAAACGCACGAAGGCCTCGCCCTCGGACAGATGGCTCAACCGGCGCAGTGCCTCGACCACGAACGCGGCGTCGCGCAGCCAGCAGTAGCGATAGTCCCACGTGCGCCCCGACCCGATGGCCTCGGGAATGCTCGTGGTCGCGGCGGCGATGATCGCGCCGGTGTCGTTGAAGGCATGGAGCTTCAGGCAGAGCGCCGATCGCAGCACCGACGCGGCGGCAAACGACGGCAGGGCGCAGGTCTTGGCCCACGCCCGCCAGCCGCGAATGGTCTGTTCCAGCTGCGCCTCGGCGGCGGTGCTCGAATCGACGCCCGGCGGCTTTCCCGCACTGAGCGACAGGAACATGGATCGATCGAGCCGCACCGGCGAGCCGTCCTGGATGTGCGACGGCGACACGTTCGAGGAGAGGTACAGGCGGTTCGGTCCGCCGGCCACTTCGAGGCCCTGGCCGGAGGCGACGATCTCGACCCGGGCGCGCGCGTAGTCGGGCCGCGGATCGAACCGCACCCGGAGGCGCGGCGTGCCGGAGAGCGGCCGCAGCAGCCGCGTGATCTCCACCGGCGCGTCGATCTTGAGGCCCTGCATCAGGCGCGGGGCGAAGTCGAGGATCTCGAAGATGCCGTCGGCGGTCGTCACCTCGGTCCTGACCACGTTGGTGTTGCGCACGTACGCCATCGTGGAGGACGACACTCCGTCGACGTCGAAGGCCCACGACCCTCCGCGTTCGTGATCCAGCAGCCGCGCGAAGACCGACGGGCTGTCGAACCGCGGCAGGCACAACCAGTCGATGCTCGTATCGGGACCCACCAGCGCCAGCACGCGGCCATTGCCGATAGCCCCGTGGTGGAGCGGGAGCGGGTTCACCGGACGGCTTCCATCCGGCAGGCGGCTTGCAGCAGCGCGCCCGCCCAGTCGAACACGGTATGGGTCGCGACGCGTTCGCGCAGCGCGCGCATCCGCTTGCGCTGATCGGCCGGCGGCATGAGGAGCGCGGCATGCAGGGCGTCGGCGAATGCGTCCACGGCGAACGGGTTGACGTGTACGGCCATATCCAGCTCGCGCGCGGCGCCGGTGAATTCCGAGAGCACCAGCACCCCCAGCTCGTCGCCGCGGGCGGCGATGAATTCCTTCGCCACCAGGTTCATGCCGTCGTGCAGCGACGAGACCACGCACACGTCGGCGGCGCGGTACAGCTGACCGAGCGCGTCCGGATGGTGGTGCTCGGCGCGATAGATCACCGGCAGCCAGTGGTCGGTCTTGAACTTGTCGTTCACCGCCTCGACGCACGACTCGACCTCCGCCATCAGCGCCTGGTATCGCGTCAGGTGCTCGCGGCTCGGCGCCCCCACCTGGACCATCGTCACGCGCCCGCGCCACTCGGGATGGCGCTCCAGCAGCCGGCCGAAGGCCTTGAGGCGGTCGGGGATGCCCTTCGTGTAGTCCAGGCGATCGACGCCGAAGATCAGGCGCTGGCCGTTCAGCCCGAGCGCCTGCCGCACGTTCTTCACTTCGGCGGTCCGATCGCCGGCCTTCGCCGGGCCCGTCCACAGCGTCGGATCGATGCTGATGGGGAACGGCTTGACGAACGTCGGCCGCCCGCCCCGCCACGCGGCGAAATGCTCGTAATCGACGCGCGACTCGAGCGCGCGATCGACGGTGTCGAGAAAGTTGTTGCAGTGGTACTGCACGTGGAAGCCGATCAGGTCGTTGCCGAGCAGGCCGTGCAGGATCTCTTCACCCCACGGGCAGACGCGGAACGCCTCGCGATTTGGCCACGGGATGTGCCAGAACTGGCACACGGTCACGTCTGGCCGCGCCTCCTTGACGAGGCGCGGGAGCAGCGCGAAGTGGTAGTCCTGAACGAAGACGACCGCACGCTGGCCGGCCACTTCCTCGATCACCGCGTCGGCGAACCGCCGGTTCACGCGCACGTACTGCTGCCAGTCCGATTCGTCGAACACGGGGCGGGCGTAGGCGATGTGGCAGAGCGGCCAAAGCGCGCTGTTCGCGAGGCCGTAGTAGTAGCCCTGCTCTTCTTCGGGCGTCAGCCAGATCCGCCGCAGCGTATAGGCGGGCTTGTCCGGCGGGACTTTCAAGCGTCCGCGCGCGTCCGCCGTTTCGCGATCGGCGTTGCCGCTGCCGTGCGCGATCCACGTGCCACCGCACGCGCGCATCACCGGATCGAGCGCGGTCACCAGGCCGCTCGCCGGCCTCGTCCATTCCACCTCGACCGATTCCCGGCGGCCGCGCAGCCAGTTCCACACGCCCTTGGCCGGACGCGTCCGCCGCACATGGATGTACGGCTCGCGGTTCGCCACCACGATGAGCCGTGTGTCGCGAAGCGAATCGCCGAGCGCCGATGCCAGTTGAGCTGAGTTCATCAGGTCGATCTGACCTTACTCTCTGGCCGCCAGCCACCTCAAGAGAAGATCCACGTCGGCGATACCGTTGAGCTTGTGCGTGGCCGCGGTCGGGCGCAGACCCACGAGCACGCCGATGCCGGACCTGATCGCGCGGAAGGCATCCTCGTCCGTGATGTCGTCACCGACGTAGGCGACCCATGCGGGCCTGGCCGTGCGGGCCTCGATGTCCGCGACAATCCAGCGCGTGGCGTCGCCCTTGTGGCCGCCGATGTTCGGCAGGTACTCGACCACCGCATCCCCTTCGAGGCGGCGCACGCGGCCTTCGGCGATCCATGGCACCGCCAGCACATCGGCGCGCGCAAACACGGCCTCCCGCTGACCTGGCGCGATGCGGCGCGCGTGCACCGCCACGCTCGCGCGCTTGTCTTCAATCACCGCTCCCGGAAAGTCGCGCGTGAGCCGGGCCAGGGACTCGGCCAGGCCGTCGACCCGCTCCTGCGCGCTCGGCAGATCCGGATGATCCGTGCGCCGGCCGTCGACCTCGATCTCGAGGCCGTGAAGGCCGGCGTGATACACACGATCGGGAAGGCGCGTGCGCCGCCGCAAGTCATCGAGGCGCCGGCCGCTGACGATGCCGACGGCCATGTCGGGTTGCCGGCCGATGCGTTGGATGAGGTCCCAGCGCTCGGGCGTCAGCTGCGGCGCCGCGGGGTCCGGGTTGAATTCGGCGAGGGTGCCGTCGAAATCGAGCAGGAGAATGAAAGCCGAGTCGGCAGGCCGGTTTGCCACTTCGGACTGCACTTCAAGAAGCACGTAACTATTGTGTGGGGAAAATGACTCCCGGTGCGAGCGAACCAGTCGGATCAAGGCTGAGCTTGATCGCCCGCATGGCGTCGATTCCCGCGGTTCCGTACAGCTGCCTCAGTAGTGCCTGCTTGATCGGGTTGCGGCCGACGCCGTGTTCAGCGAGCGGGCAGCCGCCCATGGCAATCACCTCCGCGCCCAGCGCCAGGATCGCCTCCTGCCCCTTCTCCACATCGCGGGCGCTGCGCGGAATCACGTTGGGATGGACGTTGCCGTCGGAGATGTGTCCCCACACGGCGAGGTCCAGGTCCCGCTCGGCGAACAGGCGGCGGCACGTGGTCATCATGCCGGCGAAGCGATCAAAGGGGACGATCATGTCGGCGGCGGTCTTCGAGATCCGCGGATCGATCGCCTGTTGCGCCAGGGCGACGCGGCGGTTCACGCCGGCGGGAACGGCCTCGCGCAACTCGGCGAACGCCGATGCGCGCGCCCGGTCCTGCGGCAGCGCGATCTCCGCATCGTCCAGGACGCCGTGGCGGTCGAGCAGCGTGCAGAAGCGCCGCAACGGCGAATCGGCGGCGCCGGCGTCTCGCGCGCTCTCCAACTGGCTCCAGAGATTCCCGCCCGCGGCTTCTCGCGACAATTCGATCTCGATCAGCAGCACGACTCCTGTGCAGGTGGGAAGCGCGATGTCGAGCTTTCGATCGACGCCGTCTTCGCGGACGATGGCAATCGACCGCGAGTCGATGTGCTCGATGGCGGCGACGTCGATGCCGATCGGATCGCCGGATCGCCACGTGTGTTGCGCCGCCGCGCGGAGTTCGCCCACGATCCGGATGCCGGCCTGTTCGTCCGGCACGGGCACCAACGCCCGGCAGGTCGCGGCGGGAACCGCGGCGGTCCTGAACACGGCTTCGGCAATCACGCCGAGGGTGCCTTCCGACCCGATGAACAGATCGACCAGGTCCATCTTCGGTGCGAGGAAGTACCCGGCCGATCGCTTGGGCACATCCGGCATTCGGATCGAGGGGATGCGGACGATGCGGTGGCCGATCTCGAATGTGCCCTCTTCGGATGCCGTGATCGCGCCGCGCGTGAGCTCGAGCACATCGCCGCCGGCGAGCACCACGGTGATGCCCTCGACCCATTCGCGGACGGTCCCGTACTTGAATGTTGCCGCACCGGCCGCGCACGTTGCCACGGCGCCCCCGGCAAACGCGCCGAGGTAGGTCGGCACTGGTGGCAACCATCGGCCGTCCTTCGCCAGCGCGTCCTGCAGAACCTGCAACGGCACGCCGGCGCCGACGCGAACGCGGTCGCCCTCGATCTCGATGCCCGTGAGCCGTTCGGTGCTCAACACGATGTCGCCGAATGGGGTGGCGCCTCCAGTCAGCGACGATTGCGCGCCGACCGGCAAGAAGTGCCGGGAGGGCGCCCCTTTATGGGGCGCCGAATGACGCAGACAGATTGACACTTCGTCAACGGTCCGTGGGCGCAGCACACCCGCCGCGCGGCCTCCGGGATAGTGCGCGGCGTCCTTCAGGAATCGGGTGATGAGGTCCGGATCCGTCTCTATCGTGATGGCCAAGATGCTATGGTGCTCATTATGTTCCGACCTCTCATGGCCCTGGGCGCGGTGCTCGTCGTCCTGGCCGCCGGCGTGGCCGGGCAACCAAGCGAACGCGGGTCGCAGGGTGAACCGGTACTCGTGCTGGCGGAGCTGTTCACGTCGGAGGGGTGCTCCAGCTGCCCGCCCGCCGATCGCCTGCTCGAGACGCTGCTGACGGAGCAACCCATCGCCGGCGTGCAAGTGGTGACGCTCAGCGAGCACGTCACCTATTGGGATCACCAGGGATGGAAGGATCCGTTCGGGGCCGCGCAGTTCACCAATCGCCAGAAGATGTATGGCCTCGGGTTCAATCTCGAGAGCATCTATACGCCACAGCTGGTGATCGACGGCAGCACTGAAGCCGTCGGCAGCGACGAGCGGCGCATTCGCAGCCTGCTGGCGGCGGCCGCGCGCACGCCGAAGCCCCGGTTGATCGTCGAGGCCACGCGGAAACCCGATGGCTCAGTGAGCGCGTCAGCCTCGGGCCCGGGCCTGGACGCGGTGTCGGCCCACGATGGGCAGCTGTGGTGGGCGATTACGGAAGACAACCTCGTGGTCGAAGTGAAGCGCGGCGAGAACGCCTCCCGCACCCTCCGTCACTCCGGCGTGGTCCGGCGGTTATTGACCAACAAAGACGCCGGGATCGTGGTGCCCGGCCAGGCCGAATGGCAGCGCGACAACCTGCGCGTGGTGGCGTTCGTGCAGTCGAACAAGACGCGCCGTGTGCTCAGCGTCGGATTCGCACCACTCCGTTAGGTTCCTCGAGATCGCCCGCCGATCAGATCCGCGAGCGCCAGCGCGAGACGAGGGCGGCGGTTGCCATCACCACCCAGCATGCCGGCGCTACGAGCACGAACACAGCGGTCGGTTTCGACGGCGGCGGTGGCGGCCGCAGGACCACCACGCCATAGACGGCCACGGCCACGATCGTGACGATGATCGTCACGCCGTATAACATCGCCTGAGCCGGGGCCGACCAACGCGGTGACATCACCGCAGCCGCGAACAGCACGGCGAATGGGCCGAGCACCCACAAGACGAACAGCGCGATTAGAAACGGCGGTGTGCCCTCGCTGAAACGGAGCAACGCGACCACCGAGCCGAGTCCTCCGGCGACGGCCGCGATCAGAGCCAGGGGGCGCAGACGGCCGGCCGCCGTCATTTCACCCCGGCCGCCGCGCGCCACATCGACAGTTGCCCGAGGTGATAGGCCAGGTGGCCCGTCAGCATATAGACGGCGAAGTCCCGCGTGGTGGGAAACGACGGGCGTGCTTTCTCATAGGGATTCGGCGCAGCAAGGGCGTCGGGGGATGCGCCGGGCGCCCTGGCCGCGAGATCGCCGTAGATCGAGCGGAACGCCGCGACCAGTTCCGGCATCGGCGGATAGGCCGCCGCATCGTGGCTCGGTGTCGTGCCCGGCAAAAACAGCGAGCGCCATTCCTTTGGCGCCAATGGCGGGAGCCCGCAGAGACGCCGCGCGAAGTCGCCGGTCACGACCAGGTGGCCGAGCAGCCAGCCGGCGGTCTTGAGACCCGGCGACGGCTCGAGGCCGAGATGCTGGTCGCCGAGATTGGCGAGGCAACCCTCATACTCCTTCAACAGAAACGCACACTGTTTCGCGGCACTCTGCATGTGAACCCCTAACGCTGTCGAACGGTGGGGTGTCTTACTTGCGTGACGAACTGAAGTTGCTTGTCGCCTGCCGTCGCGGTCACCTCCCAGCAGCCTTCTGTCGGGAAGTGGAGGCCGACGATCTGAAACCCGGTGGGGTAGCAACACGGGACGTGGGCCTCGAGCGGCGGAGCGGCCGTGTCGAGACGGCGGCCGCTGATCGTCAACTCGGAACCCCGGGGACGAACCCAGTACGTCTTCTGCCCGTTGATCTCGCGGCTGCCCGAATACAGCTTGCCGCCGGCCGGCCACCCCGTGCCGGGAACGGCCACCCACATGCTGCGGTCGGCGTTGATATACCAGTGGCCCGGGCCCACCGGATCCGCACTCCGATCCGGCGGCGCCGTGTCGAGCACCATCGGCGTCGCTTTGCAGGACAGCGCCTGCGCCGACGGCTCGACAGATGCCATGCCGCTGACCACGAACAGGACAACGATGCAGGGAATGAGCTTCATGAAGAACCCCGGCCCATGGTAATTGAAAACTGGAAGGGTGAACCGGGCAGAGGCTTCAAGCCCGCGCACCGCTCGACTTCCGACCGAGGCTAGCTTCACTGGAGAATCTGCACCTCGGGAAAGAGCGGCGAGGCGATCGTGAGGCTGGACGCGGGTGCGCCCTTGAGGTGCACGTCGAAGAAGCGGCTGAGGTAATGCGCGGTGATGACAACCTGGCGCCGGCCATCGATGCCGATGAGGCCGACGGCGCGCAACGCCCCCCTCACCAGCTGGCTCTTCAGCATCGCCCCATCGTCGCTGAAGCTGTAGTGATTGGCGCCCCGGATCGTGACCTGAAGCCTGCCGTTGGCGGGCAGCCGGTCATAGATGGAGCGGAGAGGACGGCTCCTGCGCTGACACGTCCGCGCCGCGAAGGCTGTGCGCGCGGACGCGCGACAGGTCCCGGGTCAGGAACCTGGTGATCAGCGCGGGACGCTGGTGTTCGATTGCCTCGCGCCACGCCGAGGGCAGGTAGTCGTCGACGATCGGTGGCGAGTGCCGGGTGACCGCGGGATACCAGATCCAGGCCACCAGTTCGCGGCTGGTGCCCGGCTCGGGCGCGCCCGGGTCGATCGCCGTGTCGGTCCACACCTCCATCGCGCGACCGACCGCCAGCGGGCCGGTGGGCGCCGGGAGTACGGTGACCCGCCGGTGCTCCAGCGCCAACGACCCCAGCAGGGCGGCGACGGCGACGACGCCGAGAACCGCCATCCACGCCAGACCCCTGACCAGCCGCCGCAGCACGCCTGTCCTGGACATGCCGGCAGGTTAATACAAATTACTTTGTCATGCAAAGCAAATTGGCCGGCCCCATCCGCTTGTGCCCGGTCGAACGATGGTGAGTGGCATGGTCAATCCGTCAGTGCCAGGCGCCTGGGGCAGGTAGTGGAACCGGATCAGGTAGACGTTGCGACCGGCACCGTGTGCGGCCGTCTCGACCAGGTCCTTCACGCTGCCGAAGCCCGATTCGCGCGCGAGATCATCGGTGATCTCGGCGTGACGCATCGGCACGATCGAGTCCACGACAATGTGGCCCTCGTCCATGCGGTAGCGGCCGCCGACTTTGACGTGGGGCCGCGTCCAGATGCGGACGCTGCACCGGATCCGCCCGCATCGAATGCCTTCGCGAAGATGTTTGGCAAAGACCATTTATCGTGAATACGCTGACTCTCAAGCAGCCGCGAGCGGCGTGCCGAGCACCTTGGCGATCGCGGTGATGGTATTCCAGTTTCGCGTAGTGACCGGCACCCCGAAGAGGCGATCGACCGCGCCGAGATAGCTGATGACCTTCATATGGCGCCTGTATTGGCCGATGACGAAGCGCCCCTCCCTCGCGAGGATTTCCAGCAGCCACTTGCCGCTCGATGGCAGGCGTAGCGGGGTCGATGGCGTCAAGCGTGGACGACCGGACAGAACGCTCACGAAGCGGACGATGTCCGGTCGCTCGGGCTGCCGCGCAAAAGGCTGTTGTGACATCAGCCTGACAATCTCTCGCCCCTGGCAGATCATGATCTCTGTATCAAATGGAAGCCTTCGTGCCAGCTCGGTGCGGAGCTTCGCGCGGGTGACTGGCTGCCGGATCACGAACGTGCCTGCGGCGCCGATGTTGACGGCATCAAGGTGCTTCAGTTGTGCGGCGAGCAACGTGGGTCGGAAGGTCCTGTGGCCGCCGACGTTCACCCCTCTCAAGAAAACCACGAGTGCCATGAGTCTCCTCGTGCTGGTGCCTTTCGACAGGTCATTAGAGAAGGATCCGTGACGCCAACACGATCAAGGCAACCCCGGTCGCCCCCTGCAGCACGCGCCTCGTCCACGGCGCGACGAACCAGCGCCGCATCGCGTCGAGCGCCGTCGCCCACATCGAGTGACAGAAAAAGGCCATCGAGACGTGGGTCGCGGCCAGCATCGAGTAATAGAACCGGGACGCGCCCGCGGGGATGAACGACGGCACCACCGACAGGTAGAAGCTGATGATGACCGGGCTCAGCAGGTTGATCGCCAGCCCATCGCCGAGGTACGCGCCGAGGTGCAAGCGCGCCGCCGCGGCGCCCGGATCCGTCGACAGCCGGATCCCGCCGTCGGGCTGAAGCCAGGCGCGCCACAAGCTCGCGAGCCCCAACCACGCCAGGAACGCGGCGCCGCCGATGCGAATGGCGTCAACGGAGCCAGGCCAATAGGCCAGCAGCACTGCCAGGCCGAGGCCGCAGGCGATCGCGATGGTGCAGTTGGCGAGGGCGGCGCCGGCGGCGGTCACGTAGCCGGCACGGCGGCCGCCCTCGAGCGTGTTGCGCACCACCACCGCCGTTGTCGATCCGGGCGTGACGACGAGGATGAACGTGAAGGTGAGGTACGCGAAATAGCTCGCGCCGAGGCCCGGCGCGATCACTTTCTCAACACGGCCGCGTTCGAGGTGGCGGCCGCGTGATAGCGCTTCTCGCCGGCCTCGATGCGCACCGGCAGCTTGTTCGCCGACGGCGGCAGCGGGCACGTCGTCCACGGGTTGTAGGCGCACGGCGGGTTCTGGGCGCGGTTGAAGTCGAGCACGACCTTGCCGTCCGCGGTGGGCGCGTCGGTGTAGAGGAACCGCGCCGACGGATACGTCGTGTCGGCGCTCGTCAGATCGCGGAACACGAACCACAGCCGCTCGCCCGACTTCCACGCCTCCATCGTCTGGGTCCTGCCGGCGACGGTCACCGTGACGTTGCCCGGCACCGTGAACGGCTCGAGGTCGCCGAGGATGGTCGGCGCCTGGATCACCTCGGGCGCCGCGAGCGGCGTGAACGTGCCGGTGACGCGGAGCGCCGGGTTCGCCGGGTACCACTTGAGGCCCGAGAACCCCGTGCGCAGCGGCGCCTTCTGATCGCGCACGCGAATCGCCAGGCGCGGACCGCTGAAGTGAAGAAAGAACGACGTGCTGGCATAGGTGATGAGATCGGCGGGCCGCCCCTGCGCGCTCAGGCGCAGCGGGCCGTCCTTCACCGGCTTGCCGTTGTAGGTCAGGGTCTGGCCGTTGGCCGCCTTGATCGTGACCGTGTTGCCGTCCATCGTGATCACGCCCGCCTGCTTCGGCACG
>MELE01000218.1 GCA_001768615.1 Acidobacteria bacterium RIFCSPLOWO2_12_FULL_67_14b
GATTGACGCGGCACCGTCGCTGAAGGTGATTGCGAACGTCGCGGTGGGCTACAACAACATTGACATCGTCCACGCGCGGTCACGCGGCATCGTCGTCACCAATACGCCGGATGTGCTCACCGAGTCGGTCGCCGACTTCACCTGGGCGCTGCTCCTCGCGATTACGCGACGCCTGTCGGAAGGCGAGCGCCTCGTCCGCCGGGGCGAGTGGAAGGGGTGGGCGCTCGATCTGATGCTGGGAACGGAGCTGCGAGGCAAACAGCTCGGGCTGGTGGGCCTCGGCCGCATTGGCCGCGCCGTGGCGGTGCGAGCGCCGGCCTTCGGGATGCGGGTCGCCTACGCGTCGCGGCGAAAGAGCGCCGGGGCCGGAATTGAACCCGGCCCCGACGCTGAACTCATGTCGCTCGATCGGCTGTTGACCACATCGGACGTTGTGTCGCTGCACGTGCCGCTGACGCCGGAGACGCGCCATCTCATCGACAAGCGAGCGCTCGCGCGGATGAAACGCTCGGCCTATCTCATCAACACCGCGCGCGGGCCGGTCGTCGACGAGGAGGCGCTGGCCTGGGCGCTGCAACAGCACCTGATTGCGGGCGCGGCGCTCGACGTCTACGAGCACGAACCGGCGATCCATCCCGACCTGCTGGGGCTCGAGAACGTCCTGCTCGTCCCACATCTCGGCAGCGGCACCACCGAAACCCGCACGGCCATGGCCGATCTCGCCGCGTCGAACGCCCTCGCGGTGCTGGACGGCAGGCCGCCGGTGACTCCGGTGCCCCAATAACGCGCCGACCCATTTCCATGCCGAGGCCGTCTTCAGGAACGATTCACGCGGTTATGCGCCTGTTCGCGCGCGCGATCGACGGCCTTGAATTGCCGGCGATTGAAAAGATCTCCGAGGCCAGCCAGGACGATCCGTTTCAGGTGCTCATCGGCACGCTCCTCTCCGCCCGCACGCAGGATGCGACGACGGCTGCCGCGTCGGCGCGCCTTTTTCAGGTGGCGCGCACGCCCGGCACCATGGCCGGGCTGTCGGTGAAGCAGATTGAGAAGCTGATTTACCCGGTGAGCTTCTACCGCCACAAAGCCGCGCACGTGAAAGCCACCTGCCGGATCCTCGTCGAGCAGTACGATGGCCGCGTGCCGACCACCATGGAGGAGTTGCTGACGCTGCCGGGAGTCGGGCGCAAGACGGCGAACCTGGTGCTGATCCGCGCGTTCAAGAGCCTGAAGAATATCTGCGTGGACACGCACGTGCACCGCATCTCGAACCGGCTGGGCTGGGTGCGCACGCGCACGCCAGACGAAACCGAGCAGGCGCTGTACCGAGCCACCGACGAGAAGTGGTGGCCCTTGTTGAATCTCTACCTCGTCACCTGGGGCCAGAACGTCTGCCGGCCGGTGTTCCCGCGTTGCGGGAGCTGCCTGATTCGTGAACACTGCGGGCAGGTGGGCGTCACGCGGACCTCGAAGGCATGATGATGCGCGCCGTTGTGATGGCCGCCGCCGTCCTGTTGCTTTCGACTGAGGCCATGGCCCAAACAGGTACCGGTCCGGTCATCGTCGTCGACACGACGAAGGGCGCGTTCGAGGTGGAGACCTTTCAGTACGACGCGCCCGAAACCGTGGCCCACGTCATCGCGCTGGTGAAGCGCGGCTTCTACGACGGCCAGCGCATTCATCGCGCGCTGCCCGGCTTTCTCGTGCAATGGGGCGATCCCCGATCCCGCGATCTGGTGCAGGAGTCGGAGTGGGGCCGCGGTCCGAATGCCGGAAGCGGAACCCCGGTCGGCGTGACCGAGATGAGCCGCAAGCGGTTGCACGTGAAGGGAGCGGTGGCCATGGCGCACCCGGGTAATCCCGCGCGCGCCGACAGTCAGATCTTCGTGACGCTCGCGAACCGGCCCGACCTGAACAATAAGTACGCGGTGTTCGGCCGCCTCGTGTCCGGCAACGATGTGCCCGCCCGCCTCGAGCGCGGAGACGTGATCACGAGAATGTACGTGAAGGAGTGAGCGCCCGCGCGTGCACGATGCCGGCGAGCTCGGGATAGCGGGCCACGAATTCCGGAGAGTATTCTCCCTCGATCGGCTGGCCGAGCTGCTGTTTGATCATCGCGGCGTTGGCGACCGACTTCGCCGAGAAATGATTATTGGCGTAGAGGCGCACTTTCTTCACGAGCGCCTTCGCGGCCGCCGCCGTTTCTGAAAACTCCTTCAGCTCGTCGGCTGAATAGAGATAGTTGTAGCGGTCCTCGGATTGTTCGTGGCTCCACCACGTCGCCGCATTTCGCCCGTGCAACCGCATGTAGTAGAAGCCCCGCACGTTGGGCAGATAGTTCTGGCGGATCGAGAAGCGAAACTTCGGCTCGTCAATCTGCACCCACGCGGCACGGAAGAGGTTCAACAAGCCGAGCGTGTTGCCGAGATCGTCGCTCCAGCTCTGGTGGCGGAGTTCGACGGCGACAGAGTAGTCGCCGAGCGCGCGCAGGAGATGGGCGAGATAGTCCCGGCTGGCCGGATCGTTCTTGAAGCTTGGGGGAAACTGCGCCAGCAGGGCGCCGAGCTTGCCGCTCGCGGCCAGCGGCTCGATGCCGCGGCGGAATTCGTCGAGGTCCGCATCGTTCGGGCGCGCCAGCGTGTCCACCAGCTCCCGCTCGGTCCGCGCGTCGGCCGGCAGCGCAGCGGCGACACGCTCTCTGAACACCCTCGGATGCGTGAATTTCTGGTAGAGCTTGATCGCGAATTCGAAGTCGGACGGCGTCCGCGTCGCCCACGTGCGGCACACCTGAGCCCGGGGCTGGCCGTAGAACGTGGCGTTCACTTCCACCGTGTTGAAGTGCTGGGTGTAGAACGCGAGCTCGTCGAATCCCTTCGGCCGGCGCCCGGCGGGCGGATAGAAAATACCGTTCCACGTCCCCTTGCCAGACGGGTAATTCCAGCCCGACGTGCCGATGCGAACGTCAGACATTCTCGTTCAGCCCTCAGCCCTCAGCCCTCAGTCCTACGCCCTAATCTCCGATAAGCGTCCTTGTCAAATCCGAAGATCACGCGTGAGCCCGCGACGAGAATCGGCCGGCGGATGAGGTTCGGATTCTCCATCATGAGGTCGATCGCCTCTTTCTTCGACGCCGGCAGCGGCCGCCCTTTGAAGACGGGGCTGCGCGTGCTCACGAAGTCGAGGACGCGTTCGGCGTCGACGTGCCGTTCGAGAAACGCGCGTGTCGGCGGCTCCCGGTTGATGTCAATTCCGTCCACGTTCACGCCGGCCGCATCCAGAAAACTTCTGGCGTTCTTGCAGGTGGTTCAGGTGGGTTTCCAGTAGAACGTCTGTTTGGCCATAGAGATAAGATAATGAAATCTCATGTTGACCATCAACGAAATCTTCTACTCGATTCAGGGCGAATCGACCCGCGCGGGTCGGCCGTGCGTGTTCGTCCGGCTGACCGCCTGCGACCTGCGCTGCTCGTGGTGCGACACTCCCTACGCGTTTCACGAAGGCCGGTCGATGTCGATCGACGAGGTCGTCGCTGACGTCGACCGGCACGGGTGCCCGCTGGTCGAAATCACCGGCGGCGAGCCGCTCCTGCAGGACGACGTCTATCCGCTGATGGAGCGGTTGCTCGCCGGGGGAAAGACCGTGATGCTCGAAACGGGCGGGCATCGGTCCATCGCGACCGTGCCGGCCGCGGTGTTGAAGGTCGTGGACATCAAGTGCCCCGGCAGCGGCGAGGCGGACAAGAACGACTGGGGCAACCTCGGCCGGCTCGCGCCGCACGACGAAGTGAAGTTCGTGGTGAAGGATCGCGCCGACTACGAGTTCGCGCGCGGCGTCATCGCGAAGCACGACCTGGTCGTCCGCGCCGGTGCCATTCTGGTCTCGCCCGTGCACGGTGTGCTCGACTCGAAGACGCTCTCGGAGTGGATCCTGGCCGACCACCTGCCCGTGCGACTGCAGCTGCAGCTGCACAAGTTCATCTGGTCGCCGCCGACGCGAGGAGTGTAAATCCTCCAATCGAATGACCAGTTGACCAGATAACCCAATGACCAAAATGCGCGCCGTAGTCCTCCTGAGCGGCGGACTCGATTCGTACACGGCCGCGGCGGAAGCGCGCGCACAGGGCTTTGCGTTGTATGCGCTGACGCTGCAGTACGGGCAGCGGCACGCGCGTGAGCTCGAGTCGGCCCGAGCCGTGGCGAAGGCCCTCGGCGTCGAGCGGCATCTCGAGCTGGCGATCGACCTGCGCGCGATTGGCGGCTCGTCGCTCACCACGAACGCCGTGGTGCCGCACGACCGCGATCTCGGGGCGACCGACATCCCCTCCACCTACGTACCGGCGCGCAACACGATCTTTCTCTCGCTCGCGCTCGGGTGGGCCGAAGTGGTCGGCGCTCGCGACATCGTGATTGGCGTCAACGCGCTCGACTACTCCGGCTATCCGGACTGCCGCCCCGAGTTCATTGCCGCATTCGAGCGGCTGGCCGATCTGGCGACGCGCGCCGGCGTCGAAGGCGCTCGGTTTCGCATTCACACGCCCCTCATCACGCTCACCAAAGCCGGCATCATCCGGCGCGGGCTCGCGCTCGGCCTTGACTACGGCCTTACGCACAGCTGCTACGACCCCGCGCCTGAGGGCCGACCCTGCGGCCGCTGCGACAGCTGCGCGCTGCGCGCCAAAGGCTTCCGGGAAGCCGGCGCGCCCGACCCCCTGCTCCTGGGCTAGAATCGCGGCAAACCCGTGGCCGCCTTCAACGCACAGCCCATCCGGCGTCAGGTTCTGGTGACCGCGTGCGTGCTGTTTGTGCCGCTGGTCGCGGTCGCGGTCTACTCCGCCAGTCGCACCAAGCATGAACGGGAAGCCGAAGTGCGGCAGGAGGCCGCGGCCGCCGCCGTCGCGGCGGCGGCGAGCATCGAACAGTATTTCGCCGGTCTCGACGCGCTGGCAGCCGGCTTGGTCCGCCACCCGGTGGTGCGTGCGCTCGATCGCGCTGCCTGCGACGCGCTCTTTGCCGATCTGCTCCCGGCGCAAACGATGGTGCTCAACGTCGTTCTCCTCGATGCCGACGGGAATCTGCGCGGCTCGGGTCTGCCGACGGCGTACGTGACGCACGAGTCGACGCAATGGCCCATCGTGGCCCAGGTGGTCGCGTCGGGACGCCCGGCGCTCGCCGAGGCGCCTGCGGTCCCCGCGAACGGCACACTCACGACCACGCTGGCGTATCCCGTGCGGGGGGCAGACGGCCGCGTGGCCGGCGTGCTCGCCATCGGCGTGAATCTCTTTCACTTGCAGACGCTCCTCGGGGGCATTCCACTTTCGCCGGGATCCTCGGTGACGCTCGCCGATGGCCGCAACCGCGTGCTCGCGCGCCTTCCGGATGAAGCCCGGTTTCGCGGCGCCGCCATCGAGTCGCGTCCGGCGGAACCCGGCGACGTGCCGGCGTCGGTGGAGCGCGCCGGCATCGACGGCGTCGTGCGCTTTTACGGCAATGCCGTCGTGGACCGTCCGGGCTGGCTGCTCAGCGTGGGCATTCCCGTCACCGTCGCGCTGGAGCGGGCCGCACCGCTGTTCCGCCGCAACCTCATCATCGCGCTGTCGGGCGCCGGGACGATGTTGGTGCTCTCGCTCTGGGTGTCGACATTGCTCAGCGCCGGCCTCAATCGGCTGCGCGATGCCACCCGCCGTATCGCGGGCGGGGATCTGACGCCGCCGGTCAGGACCGTCGAGCCAAACCTCGAACTCGCGCAATTGCAGGACGCGTTCGTCACCATGGCGTCGAACCTGCGCGAGACTCGCGTCGCCCTCAACCAACGGGTCGAACAGGAGCGCAGGATGCGCGAGACGCTCCAGTCGCTGCAGCGCCAGGTGGTGCGGCAGGAACGGCTCGCGGCCGTCGGCGTGCTGGTGTCCGGCGTCGCCCACGAACTGAACAACCCGCTGCAGGCGATTCTCGGCACCGCCGAACTGCTCGAGCGCCGCGGGCTCGCCGCGGACGTGCTCGAAGAGATCGCGTTCCTGAAAACCCAGAGCGGCCGCGCACGCGAGATCATCCGCAACCTCTCGCGATTCAGCAGCCAGCAGTCCGGTCCGCCAGCGCTCGTCGATCTGCGCGAGGTGATCGCCGAGGTCGTTCAGCTTCGCCAGGGCGACCTCAGCAATTCCTCGATCACGCTCGAAGTCGACACCACCACGACACGACTGGTCTATGCGAACTTCACCGAGATCGAGCAGGTTGTGCTCAACTTCGTCATC
>MELE01000219.1:0-1191 GCA_001768615.1 Acidobacteria bacterium RIFCSPLOWO2_12_FULL_67_14b
GGCGTCGATTTCATCGATGAAGATGATGCACGGCGCGTTCTTCTTGCCCTGCTCGAACAGGTCGCGCACGCGCGAGGCGCCGACGCCGACGAACATCTCGACGAAGTCGGAGCCGCTGATCGAGAAGAACGGCACGTTGGCTTCGCCCGCCACCGCCCGCGCCAGCAGGGTCTTGCCGGTGCCCGGAGGGCCCATCAGCAGCACGCCCTTCGGAATGCGCCCGCCGAGCTTCTGGAACTTCTGCGGTTCCTTCAGGAACTCGATGATCTCCTGCAGCTCGCTCTTGGCTTCCTCGGCGCCGGCGACGTCCCGGAACGTCACCTTCTTCTGCGCCGACGAGGAGAGCTTGGCCTTGCTCTTGCCGAACGAGAGCGCCTTGTTGCCGCCGCTCTGCACCTGGCGCATGAAGAAGATCCAGAAGCCGATCAGCAGCAGGATGGGCGCCCACGACAGCAGCAGCGCCGCCCACGGCGAGGCCGTCGGTTCCTTGGCCTGGACGATGACCTTCTTGTCAATGAGGCGGTTGACGAGGCCTTCGTACTGCAGCGGCGCGTAGGTGCGGAAGTTCTCCTTGGCCTGCGTGATGCCGGTCAGCTCGTTGCCCGTGATCGTGACCTTCGCCACCTGGCCCGAGTCGACCCAGGAAATGAACTCGCTGAAGTTGACGGGCAACTCGTTGCGCTGGAACCGCGCAGAAAAATTCCAGACGAGGGCGACCAGGACGATCATCGCCACCCAGAAAACGAGGCTCTTAACGGTCGTATTCAACAGTGCCTCCAGGCGCTTGGCGCCTCAGGGTCAAGAC
Source organism: Acidobacteria bacterium RIFCSPLOWO2_12_FULL_67_14b (assembly GCA_001768615.1). Classification (GTDB taxonomy): domain Bacteria; phylum Acidobacteriota; class Vicinamibacteria; order Vicinamibacterales; family UBA2999; genus 12-FULL-67-14b. The sequence goes on from MELE01000219.1 coordinate 806, forward strand.
TACCACGGTCGTCGTGAGGGGGGTCACCCGAAACGGCTCGGCGAGGACCTGCCCTGCCACCCACACAATCCTGCCCATTTCATCAGTGACGATGGGCACACGGTCGCGGTCGTCGCGCGGCACTTTCCGGTCGACGAACACGTCCTGCACTTTCTTGCGTCCCGGTGCACCGAGCGGGTGCAGCCGATCGCCGGGACGGCGCTGCCGGACGATCAATCCGGACGTCAGCCCGGCCGCATCGACCATCACCTGGTCTGCGCGTGGGGGGCCGGCCAACCGCCGGGGCATCGGCCCTTCGGCCGTCAGCGTCCAGCTGCCGCGCGGCTCCTCGACTGTGCCTGGGACCGTCAGCCGGAGATCGAAGGCACTCAGTAGAGGCGGGTCTT
>MELE01000219.1:1200-26282 GCA_001768615.1 Acidobacteria bacterium RIFCSPLOWO2_12_FULL_67_14b
CGCGGGTTGACTGTTTCCAGCGCCACGATCGCCACGCGCCTCGCCAGCGCCCTCGGCAGCCGCTCGATCCCGGCCCGGTCGATCTCCACGCGGCCGGGCCCTGTAGTTCTGACGAGCGACCGGGCCGCATCGTTGGCAAGGTCGGCGAAGAGCTCGGCGTCGCCGCGAAGAATCTCGGCCGCGCGCGCAATCGCCGCATCGGCTCGAGGATTGATCTCGCGTAGCAGCGGCAGGACGTCGTGGCGGATGCGGTTGCGCGGAATGGCGCGGTCCTCGTTGGTCAGGTCTTCGCGCCACGGCTCGCCGATCGCGTCGAGATACGCGCGCAGCTCCGCGCGCGTCGTGTCGAGGAGCGGGCGCACGAGGTGATCGCGCCGCGGCGCGATGCCGGCGAGGCCCGCGGGCCCCGCGCCGCGCACCAGCCGCAGCAACACGGTCTCGGCCTGATCGTCGCGGGTGTGCGCCACGCACACGCGATCCGCGTCGAGCGTGGCCATGGCCTCCGTGTAGAACTGCTGCCGGGCCTGCCGCCCGGCGACTTCGAGCGACCCCCCCTCGCGCCGCGCGAGGGCCGGGACGTCGGCCTCGCCGACCACCGCCGGCACGCCGGCCCGCGCCGCGAGCGCGCGGCAGAACGCGGCATCGGCATCGGCCTCGGCGCCGCGAATGTGGTGATGGAGATGCGTCAGGCCGGCAAGCCGCAGCTCGCCGCGGCCGGCCAGCTCGCGCAGCAGGAAGAAGAGCGCCACCGAGTCGGAGCCGCCCGACACGGCGGCCACCACGCGCGTCTCCGCCGACCACAGCGCGTGCTGCGCAGCGAAACGGCGGATGCGTTCGAGATGGGGCATCGCGGTGGTGCCGGAGGGCAGACTCGAACTGCCGACCCCGCGCTTATGAGACGCGTGCTCTAACCGGCTGAGCTACTCCGGCACGAATCCTTGATGGTACTTCAGGCCCCCATTACCTTCCAAAGGCTAAGCCGAACCCTAGAAGATCCTTAGTATTTTCAGCGGATCCAGCACCTATGCTTCCTTGACCGACTTAGCCACACCGCATACGATGCGGGCACAATTCACCCGGACGTTTTCGCGAGGTTTTGAGATGCCGTCGAGATCCGCCCCGTTTCCCGAGAGCGTCGGACGATTCGTCGTGCAGGCGCTGCTCGGCGCTGGCGGCATGGGTGAGGTCTACAAGGCCATCGATCCGACGCTGCGTCGCATGGTCGCCGTCAAGACCGTCAGGCCCGACATCACCAGCCCCGACTACCTGAGCCGCCTGCTGCGCGAAGCCCAGGCATGCGCGAGCCTCACGCACCCGAACATCGTGACGGTGTACGAAGCGGGTGAAATCGACGGCGCCGTGTACATGGTGATGGAGTACCTGGAAGGTGAAGACCTCGGGCAGGTGCTGCATCGGGGCGCGCTCACGTTCGAAGAGCGGATTCGGACGCTGATGCAGATCCTGGACGCGCTCGAACACGCGCACCGCAAGGGCGTGATCCACCGCGACATCAAGCCGAGCAACATTCGCCGGCTGCCGGACGGCACGATCAAGCTCGTGGACTTCGGCCTGGCGCGCATGACGAAGGCCGAAACGCTGACCGCCACCGGCACGATCATGGGGACGCCGCACTACGCGTCGCCGGAGCAGCTGCAGGGCCAGCCCATCGACCGCCGCACCGACATCTACTCCACCGGCACGATGGCCTACGAAATGTGCTCGGGCCGCCGGCCCTTCGAAGACGAGCACGCCAGCCTGACGTCGATCATGCTCCGGGTGGTGAGCGAGCCGCCGCCGCCGATGAACGTCTCCTGGAGCAACACGTTCCCCGAGATCGAGCGCATCGTCACCCGCGCGATGGCCAAGACGCGCGAGGATCGCTATCAGTCCGCCGAGGACATGAAGAATGCCTTCGCGGCGTTCCTGGCGCAGTCGCGCGATGCGATTGCGTCGGCGCAGGCCCACGAGTCGGTGACCGCGCAACGAACCGTGATCGAGGCCCGGGGCCTGGTGGCGTCCGGCAAGTCCGGCGACGCGCAGAGCCTGCTGGCCGAAACACTGAAGGTGAATCCGCACGCCAGCGGCCTCAGGCAATTCCTGGACGAACTGAGCACCGTGACCCCGCCGCCGGCGGCCGACACCGAGACGATGGCGCCCAGGGGGGTTCCGACGCCGGCGTCGCCGGATGAGGTGGCGATGCCCGTCTCGGCCGGCGCGGTGGCCCAGACGGTGGTGGACGATCGCAGCGCGGCCGACCGCACGACGATGCCCCCGCCGAGACAATCGCCGGTACAGCCCGCCCCGGCCCCGCCCGCACCGCCCTCGTCACGAAAGCTGTGGTGGATTGGCGGTACGGCGGCGGCGGCCGCGGCGGTTGTCGGCGTGATCGCCCTTCCGTCGCTCACCAACGTCGCCACGTCCGAACCGGCCGCCATCAACGCGTCGGTCGCGGCCACCGTGCCGCCGTCGCTCGGCGTCGCGGCGCCGATCGTCGAGACGCCGGGCGCTCCGGCCGCGCCACAGCCGGCCGGCGTCGCCCCGGGCCAGGCCGCGCCGCCGACGGCAGCGGCACCGCCCGCGCAGCTTGCGGCCAACACGGCTGCCGCCGCGAAGCCGGCGCCGGTGAAGGACACGGGCGCGAAATCGATGTTCTACCAGGACGCCGAGGCGAGCGCATCCGGCGCGGCGCCGTCGGCCGCGCCGACCGGCCTGCGCTACCGGCTGACGCAAGCCGCCACCGGCGGCGGCGAGACCGACGTCGATCCGGCGAAGGCGGTCTTCAAGTCCGGCGACCGCGTGCGATTCGCCTTCGAATCGAACATCGACGGCTATCTGTATGTCGTCCAGGAAGGCAGCAGCGGCCGCTGGACGGTGCTGTTCCCGAGCCCCGAGATCAACAACGGCCGAAACGCGATCCGGCATTCCGAGGAGTACCTCGTGCCGCCGGACGGCTGGTTTGCGTTCGACGCGAACCCGGGTACCGAGCAGGTGTTCGTCTTCCTGAGCAAGGAGCCGATGAGCGAGCTGCCCGGCTTCGACAAGCCGGTCACCAGGCGCGAGTCGCTCAACGCCTCGGTGGTCGAGTCGCTGCAGAACAGCATCCGTTCGCGCGACCTGACCTTCGAGCGAGACACCCGGCCGCAGGCACAGGGCGGCAAGATCATCCAGGCCAGCTACGTGGTGAACCGCGCCGAACTGGGTAAGGCCGTTTCGGTGAGCATCACGTTGAATCATACGCAGTACTGACCAATGCCGATGCTGCGCCTCGCCTTCATCCTGCTGGCGTCGGCGGCCGTCGGCGCGCAGACGCCGGCGCCGCAGACGCCGCAGGGGCGCGATCTGATCCTCGTGCCCGACAAGCCGGTGGTGCCCCGCGAGGGCGTGCCGCGGGGCTACGCGCTGATTGTCGGCGTCGCCCAATACCGCAACCTCGACGCGTCCAAGCAGCTGCAGTTTTCCGAGAGCGACGCCGAGTCGATGTACCGCGTGCTGATCAATCACGAGGGCGGATCCTTTCCGGCCGAGAACGTCCACTTTCTCAAGGGGTCGGAGGCGACGCTGGCCAACGTCCGGCATGAGCTCGAAGAGTGGCTGCCGTCGGTGGCACAGCCGGCCGATCGCGTCGTGGTGTATTTTGCCGGGCACGGCTTCGTGCAGAACGGCAAGGGCTACCTCGCGCCCTGGGACGTGGAGCCGGATCGCCTCGACGCCACCGCCTATCCGATGACGGCGCTGGGCGACGTGCTCGCCAACAAGGTGAAGGCCAACTGGAAGGTGCTGCTCACCGACGCGTGCCACTCGGGCAAGATCAACGCCGAGACCACCAACGAATCGCTCGAGCTGCAGTTCAGCGCGCTGCCCGGCAGCTTCCTGACGCTGACGGCGACGACCGAGCGGGAGCAGAGCTTCGAGGATCCGAATCTCGCCACCGGCTACGGCTTCTTCACCTACTTCCTCGTCCAGGCGTTTCGCGGCTACGCCGACAACGACCCGTGCGACGGCCGCATCACCGCCGACGAGCTGATCGAGTACGTCCGTTCGAACGTGCGGCGCTACGCCCGCGAGCGCCAGCTGTCGCAGACGCCCACCGCCCGCGGCGACTACGAGCCCGACATGCTGCTCGGGGTCGGGCAGGGCTGCCTCTCCGATGGGCCGAAGGCGCCGTCGATGCAGGGCGTGGCCATCATCGAAACCAACATGGACGACGTCGACGTCTACATTGACGGCGCGATGATCGGGAAGGTCAACCGCAGCAAGCCGCTGGTCGTGCCGAGCCTGTCGATGGGCCTGCATGAATTCCAGGGCGTGAAGGCCGGCTACGAGCCCGATCGCAAGGAAGTGATGATCGCGCCGGGCCAGGAGTCGACGGTCACCATCCGCATCCGCTACGCGCGGCAGCCCAAGAAGCCCGCCGTCGCACTCAACGAGCAGGGCGAAACACTCCTGTTTACGCGCCGCTCGTCGATGAGCCTGATGAACCTCGTGCCGGTGGAGCGCAAGCAGGGCGAGGCCGACCTGCGCAAGGCCGTCTCCCTGTTCGAGCGCGCCCTCGCCGAGGATCCGCAGTTCGCCCTCGCCGCCTATCACCTGGGCCAGGCCTATCAGCTGCTGCTCGACTACGACGAGAGCATCAAGTACTACGAGCGCGCGATGGCGATCGATCCGGCGCACATCGAGTCGCGGGTGCAGGGCGCGGCCGTGCTGATCGAGCAGGGCGATCCGGACGAAGCCATCCGCCTCCTGACCGACGTCATGCGCCTCGATCCGGACAACGACGAGGCCTACTCGATGCTGTCGCGCGCCTACTGGGACAAGGGCGCGTGGCGCGAGGCGATCGGCGCGGCCGACAAGGCCATCACGATCCACGGGTCGAACGCGCAGGCGCACCTCTGGCGCGCCGATGCGCGCCGCCAGCTCGCGGCGGCGGCGAAGAGCCCCACCGAGGCGGTGCGACTGTACGCCCTGGCGCGCACCGATTACCGCGCGTTCCTCGACCTCACGAATTTTTCGTCCGGCCTCGGTTCGCGCCTCGCGTTCCACTTCATCGGCATGGGGGTCGGCAGCCGGCGGCACGCGGATCGGCAAGGGGCGTACGACAGCCTCCGGAGTGCGGGCTTCCTCGGCCTCTGCCTGTCGGAACAGAAGGTCGGCTATCCGCTCAAGGCGCGCGAGTACTGCCAGCGGGCGTTGAAGCACGCGCCGAAGGATCCGATCGCGCACTTCCTGCTCGGCAACGTCAACCGCGACCTCTACAACACGAGGCCCTCCTGCGACGTGCTCAAGGCGGCGAAGAACAGCTATCTCACGATGATCGGCTTGAATCCGGACCTGAACGAGTCGAAGAACGCCCAGAACTACGTGTCGCAAATCAACGGCCTGCTGCCGCGGCTTCAGTGCGGATAGGCCGGCCGTTCGATCCTTGTTCGTTTATCCAGCCTGCAGAGTTGATAGGAACATGACCAAGGACCCCCAGACACCGATAGCCGTCCTCCTGTGTGCCGCCATGCTCTTCGTGCCGGCGCCCGCGCCGGCCCAGCAGCCCGCGCCGGCGGCTCCTTCGGCCCTGCGCATCGTCGTCATCGCCGGCGAAGACGCGATCAACATCATCCAGCAGAAGACCGCGGTGAACCCGATCGTCGAAGTGCGCGATCGCAATAACCTGCCCGTGGCTGGCGTCGCCGTCACGTTCAACGTCGGCGGGCAGGGCGCGGCGTTTGCCGGCGGCGCGTCGACGCTGACGGTCACCACCAACGCCGCCGGACAGGCGGTCGTCACCGGGCTGACGCCAACCGCCACCGGGGCGGTCACCATCAATGCCACGGCCGTCGTCAACGGCCAGACCATCGCGGCCACGATCACGCAAACAAACTTCGCCACCGCCGCCGAAGCGGCCCAGGCCGCGGCCGGGGCGAGCTCGGCGAGCGGGAGCTCCGGAGGGGCGAGCGGCGGCGGGTCGAGCGGCGCCACCGGTGGCGCGGGCGGCACGGGCGGCGGCTTGTCGGGGACCACGCTCGGCATCGTCGGCGGCGGCATCGCCGCGGCGGGCGGACTGATCGCGTCACAGGCGGGTGGAGGCGACGACAGCTCGACCACGACGACCACGACAGGCGGAACCACAACCACCACCGGCGGCACGACGACGACGCCAACCACGCCGGCGACGCCATCGATCGGCGGCACCTACAACGGGACGTTCAGCGGGACCTACACCTCGACCGGCAGCGGCAGCACGACGGGCATACCGACGATCAGCTGCACGAGCACCTACTCGATCACGGGCACCATCCGCGTTGTGCTCAACAACACCACCGATGGCAGCGCGAGCGGGACCGGCGACGGCACGGCGACATTCCGGGAGACGGCAACGACCTGCACCAACGTGCCGGGCCTGGACCTCTCGTCAGGCGGGGAACCCTTCGTGCTTCCGTTCACGGGTCCGGTTTCCGGGTCCTCCAGCAGCCTGCGCTTCATCCAGGACACGACGCAGAACCAGAACATCTCCGGCGTCAACATCTCGACGCGTATGTCGGCTGGCTTCTCCGGCAGCGTCTCCGGCACCTCGATGAGCGGAACGGTCACGATCACGCACTCGAACACGTTCAGCTTCTCGCTCGAAGGCATCACGACTTCGGGATCGGGAACCGGGACCGGAACCATGCCGGCGACCCTGACTCGATGAGTCGATTCGCGACTTTCGCCGCGATCGCGATCCTCTCGATCGCGATCGCACGGCCCGCCGCGGCGCAACCGGCGGGCTTGCGCATCGTCGTGCTGGCGGGCGAGGACGGCGCCAACATCATCCCGCAGTGCGTTCCGGAATTGCGATCCGGCAGCGACGCGGGCGCGATGCGACGGCTCGAGCTTGGCGCCGACGCCGGCACCTTCTTCTATACGTGGGACACGACACGGCGTCACGGTACAAGTGATGCCCAATTGTTCGGGCGGATCCGGGGCCCGCTGAGAATACCGACTGTCCTGCTCGAGGTAACACGCAGCCTCCGTTTCGGCATTCCATTTCTTCGAAGGGTACGCCAGTGACTTCATTCCGACGACGACACCTCTTCGCCGCCTGTGTTGGCGCGGCGATGCTGCAGGCCGCGACCGCGGGCGTATCGGCGCAAGGTGGCAAGACGCTCACGCTCGCGCAAGCCGTTGACGAAGCCCTCGCAAGGAACGAGCGGCTGGTCAACCAGCACGACACCATCGCGCAGGCCGACCTCGGCCTGCGGCTGGCCCGCAACACCTTCAGGCCCAAGGTCACGCCCAACATCTTCGGCTCGTTCGGTCGAACCGACGTGAGCAGTCAGACCTACCGCGTCGACGTCTCGCAGAAGCTCGTCACCGGCACGGAACTGCGGCTCAGCACCGGAACGGCTTCCGCGCAGATCCCCGGCGTGACCGGCGGGTCCGAGGGCGACGTGCTCTTCTACAACGCCGACACGACGCTCACCCTGACCCAGCCGCTGTTGCGCGGGTTCGGCCCGAGCGTGGCGCGCCGTTCGCTGACGAGCGCGGAGCTCCGGCGCGAGGAGGCCGACCGCCAGCAGGCGCTCGCCGAACAGCAGGTGACCGTCGATGTGGCGGCGGCGTACTATCGCGTGCTCTCACAGCAGGCGTTCGTCGAGGTCGCGCGCCAGAGCCTGCAGCGCGCGCGCCGGCTGCGGGACGCGTCGGAAGCCAAGCTCGACGCCGGCCTGGTGTCGCAGCTGGACGTCCTGCGGTCGCAGCAACTGGTCGCGCAGGCCGAGATTCAGTTGTTCGACGCGCAGTCGGGCGTCGAAGACGCCCGCGATCGCGTGTCGTTCCTCATGGGCCGTCCGGCGAATGACGTGTTCGACGTGCAGGCCGACATCCCGCGCCTCGATGCGGAGCCAATCGACGTGGCGCGGGCCACGGCCGTGGCCCTGGCGAACCGGCTCGACCTCAAGAGCCGCGTGGCCGCCAGTAGCGATGCCGACCAGCAGATCCGCTTCTCGCGCAACCAGCTGCTCCCCCAGGTGGATGTCAACCTGGCGCTCACGCGCCGCGAGACGGCGAAGACCTTCCGCGACAGCTTCGGGCTCGAGGGCTACCAGTTTGCCACGTTCTTCACGATCAGCATGCCCGTCGACCGCACCGCGCAACAGGTCGAGTTCCAGTCGGCCATCCTGGATCGCGATCGGCGGCGGCGGGAAATCGCCACCCTCGAGCGGCAGATCGCCGACGATGTGAAGCTGGCCGTTCGCGAGCGCGATCGGATGGTGCGCAGCGTCATGTCGGCCGAGACCAGCGTCGAGATTGGCAAGAAGGAAGTCGAGGTGGCCGAGCTGCGGTACCAGAACGGCCTGTCGAACAACCTCGATGTCGTGACGGCCGAAAGCGCGCTGCTGGGGGCGGAAGGCCGCAGAATCCAGGCCCTCGCCGACGCAGCGGTCTCCCGGCTCAGGTTGCGGGCCCTGCTGGGCGTCCTCGACCCCAGGGCGGACCTCGAGGGCTCGACGCCAATCCTGCCGATGGCGTCTAATCTGGATCAGTGACCACCCCTTCCCCCGGCCGGCCGTTCTTCAAGGCCCCGCGGACCATCGCGAGCGCGGTGGCCGTCGTCGTGGTGGTGGCGGCGGCGGCGCTCTGGTCGCGGACCGGCGCCGATCCCAGGCTCGTCGCCAAGGTCGAACGCGGCGAGCTGGTCGCGACGCTCACCACGGCGGGTACCCTCAGGCCGATCCAGTCGATCACCTATCGTTCGCCGGTGCCGGGCCGTGACGTGGAGATCCGCGAGCTCGCACCGGAAGGCACGCGCGTCAACGAAGGCGACCTGCTCGTGCGCCTGGGCACGACGGAGCTGGAGCTGGACCTCGATCGCGTCAAGCAGGAGCTGCGCCAGGCGCAAATGGACCTGCAGGTGGCCGAGGGTGAGTGGGAAGAAGCCGGGGCCACCATCCGCGACGTCACCGAGGGCGAGGGCGCGCTCTCGGTCGAAGAGGCGCGCACCGGCCTGCAGCGCGCGCAAAAGAAGGCCGAGCGATTGCGCGAGGAGTTCGAGCACCTGAAGCCGCTGCTGGACAAGGGCTTCATCACGCGCGACGAGCTGGCCAAGACGCGCGATCAGCTGGAGGAAGCCGAGGAGGAGCTCGGCCTCGCCCGCCGCCGCACCGACATCGTCGTGCAGATGTCGCATCCGCGCGAGCAGAAGCGCGCGTCGCTGCAACTGGCGCAGAAGGCCGCGCAGCTCGGACATGCGCGGGCCCGCGTGGTCGAATCGCAGGCCCTCCTGGAGCTGCTGACGCGCCTGATTGACGGCTGCACGATCCACGCGAGAAGCCCCGGCCTCGTCGTCTACGAGGAGTTCCTGAACGTCAATCCCCGCCGCAAGCTGCGGGTCGGCGACCGCGTGTTTGCCACGCAAGGCATCGTCACGATCCCCGAGGTCAACCGCATGCTGGTGGAAGCCTCCGTCGGCGAGGCGGAAGTGCATCGGGTGCGCCCGGGCCAGGCCGCCACTGTGCGCGTGGAGGCGTTCCCGGATCTCCGGCTCACCGGCAAGGTGAGCCGCGTCGGCACGCTGGCCAGCGCGTCGGCGACGCGGCCCTTCGACGAGAAGCGCTTCGACCTGATCGTCGAGCTTGACCCGACCACCGCCGAGCTTCGCCCCGAGATGAGCGCCCGCGCCGACGTCATTGTCGGCACACGCACGGACGTGCTGCTGGTGCCCGTGACGGCGGTGTTCAGGCGGCCGGAAGGGGTGGTCGTCTACCTCGTCAGCCGCGGCGGGCTGGAGGCCAGGCCCGTCGATCTCGGCGAATCCAACGACCGCGTCGTCGAAGTCCTCAAGGGGCTTCGCCAAGACGAGCGCGTCTCGCTGACCGAGCCGCCCAACGCCGGCGCGGCCGCCACCGGCCGCGCACCCGCCAATGCGCTTCAACCTCGCTGAGCTCGGCGAGTACCTCCGTATCGCGGTGGAGGCCCTCGGCCGGTATCGGCTGCGAACCTCGCTGAGCGTCCTCGGTGTCGTGCTGGGCGTCGCCGCGGTGATTGCGATGATGTCGGTCAGCGAGGGGGCCGCGCGCGAGGCGCTCACGCAGGTCGAGTCGCTGGGCATCGACAATCTGGTGGCGCGCACCACGGGCGGGCTGACGGAAGCCGGCGTGATGAGGCGAAGCCTCACCGCCGCGGATACCGAGCGCGTGGCCGGGCTCGTCCCCACAGTGCAGGTGTCGTCCCCCGTCGTCGCCCGCTACGTCAGCATCGGCCGGGGAGGGTCGTTCGAGACGGCGCCGGTGCTCGGCGTCCGGGCCCCGTACGAGGCCATCCTGCGGCTGAAGCTCGAACGGGGCCGGTTCCTGTCGTTGACCGACGAACAGACGGTGGCGCGCACGTGCGTGCTGGGCGCGCTCAGGGCGCGCAAGCTGTTCGGCTATCGGGATCCGCTGGGCGAGCACGTGCGGGTGGCACAGGACTACTACCAGGTGGTCGGCGTGCTGCGCGAACAGGGACTGGACCCGCAGGCCGGCGGTTCGATGGCGTGGCACAACGTGAACCAGACCACGTTCGTGCCGCTGCCGACGCTGACCGGACGCACGCTCGCCTTGGCGCCGGAGCAGCCGGTGGACGAGATCTGGCTGCAGGTCGCCGACGGCGAGCGCGCGCAGGAGCTCGGCGTGGTGTTCGGCCGCGCGCTGGCGCAGACGCATCACGCCGACGAGTTCCTGATCGTCGTGCCGCGGGAGCTGCTGGCGCAGCGCTACCGGACCCAGCGCACGTTCAGCGTGGTGGTGGGCAGCGTGGCGGTGCTGGCGCTGCTCGTGGGCGGCATCGGCATCATGAACATCATGCTGACCTCGGTGGTCGAGCGCACGCGGGAGATCGGCGTCCGCCGCACGTCGGGCGCCAGGCGGCGAGACATCACCATGCAGTTCCTGATCGAAACACTGTTGATGACGGTGAGCGGCGGCATCGCCGGCATCGTCGTGGGCGCGGTCGTCTCGGTGGGGATCTCCACGTATGCGGGATGGGCCACGCACGTGTCGCCGACGGCCGTGCTGCTCGCGTTCGCCGTGTCGTTTGTCGTCGGCCTGGTGTTCGGCCTCTACCCGGCGATGAAGGCGGCGGCGCTCGAGCCGGTCGACGCGATGCGCTACGAGTGACCCTAATCCCGCAAGGCGCCCCAGCGACCCAAGTGCCCGCCGGGACTAGGATCCTTCGATCAGGGCGGCCGCGAGCAGCGGGATCATGATCTCGTGGTGGCCCGTCAGCGAGTACCCCCTGCCGGCGCCGGCCGTGGGGCGCGCCACCACGTTGGTGAGCGGCCGGTAGTGCCGGAGGAAGTCGAGGTTGACGGTGGTGAGCCCGTCGAGCGGCCGTCCGTCGTTGCGCGCGATCGCCACGGCCTTGAGGAACACTTCCGGCAACACCACCGCCGACCCGCAATTGAGATAGACGCCGTCCTGCAGCCGCGCCACCGACGACACGAAGTACTTGAAGTCGCGGAGGCTGCCCTCGCCGATGGCCGCCCCCGACGCCTGCGGATGCATGTGGATGATGTCCGTGCCGACGGCGACATGAACGGTGAGGGGAATCCCGAGGCGCCACGCCGTGGCCGCCACGCTGATCTGCCCGAACGGCGGCCGGCGATCCGCGAGGAACCTGCCGACCGACTGTCCCAGGCCCAGCCCCGCCGCCACGCCGTCGTTGATTGCGCGGTTCAACAGCGTGCCGGTCTCGTCGGCCATGCCGAACGTGCCCGGCCCGAGCGTCGCATCGACGTCTTCCGAGGTGGCGCCGGACAGCGCGATCTCGAAGTCGTGAATCACGCCGGCGCCGTTGGTGGCGATGGCCGAGACGAAGCCGCGCTCCATCAGGTCGACCAGCACCGGCGAGAGGCCCGTCTTGAGGACGTGCGCGCCGAGACCCCACACGATGGCGCGCTCCGCCTGGCGCGCGGCCAGCATCGCGTTGACCACCGCCGTGAAGTCGCCGGCCGCCAGCAACCGCGGCAGCGACCGCAGCCACCCGCCGATCCCGTCGCCCTTCTTGTAGAGCGCCGCGAACTGCGCGAGGCTCACCTTGCTCTCGCGCGAGCCAAGCGGATAGGTCTTCACGCCCGACAGATCGAATTCCTCGTATGGCAGCTTCATAGGATCAGCATCGCGTCGCCGTAACTGTAGAAACGATACTCCTTCGCGACCGCTTCCCGATAGGCCGCAAGCACCCGATCGGTTCCGGCCAGCGCCGCAACCAGCATGAGCAGCGACGATCGGGGCAGGTGGAAGTTGGTGACCATGCCCGAGACGAGCCGGAACCGGTGGCCCGGGTGGATGAACAGTGCCGTCTCGCCGCTGCCGGGCTGCACGTTGCCCGCCGGATCCGCCGGCAACGACTCGAGCGTCCTCACCGACGTGGTCCCGACCGCGATGATCCGGCGGCCCTCTCGCTTCGCCGCCGTCAGCGCCGCCGCGGTGGGCGCCGATACCTCGAAGTCCTCCGCCTCCATCTCGTGCTCTTCCACGCGATCGACGCGCAGGGGCTGAAACGTCCCGTACCCGACGTGGAGCGTCACCGCGAGCGTGATGATCCCCTTCGTCTCGAGCGCCTCGAACAGGGCCGGGGTGAAGTGCAGGCCGGCGGTGGGTGCCGCGATCGATCCGCGCTCGCGCGCATAGATCGTCTGGTAGCGCTCGCGATCCGCGGCCACGTCGTCACGCTTGATGTACGGGGGCAGCGGCACGTGTCCGAGTGCGTCGACCGCCTCCCGGACCGTGGTGCCGTCCTCGGTCCACAGGCGCACCGTCCGGCGGCCGTGGAAGTGCATGCCCAGGACCTCCGCGTGCAGGCGCCGGTCGCCCGACTCGAAGACCATCCGCGATCCCTCGCGCAGCCGCTGGCCCGGATGCACGAGCGCGATCCACGTCTCGTCATGCGGCGCGCCGCCCACCTCGGTCCGCCGGACGAGAAGACACTCCGCCGCCCCGCCGCCCGGCAACCGCCTGCCGATCAGGCGCGCCGGGAAGACGCGCGTGTCGTTCACGACGAGCACATCGCCCGGAACGAGCAGGGATGGCAGATCGGAGAACCGGTGATGCGATACCCGGCCGCTCGCGCGATCGAGCGCCAGCAGCCGCGACCCGCCGCGAACGGCGGGCGGCTGCTGTGCGATGAGTTCGGCGGGAAGGTCGAAATCGAAATCGGAGACGTTCAACGCGTCCAATAGTGGGGGACCCGCCGCCGCTCGCGCAAGGGTGAAGGCGAGCTATGGCGGGTTCTCCACCGTAGCCCGCCTTGAATCCTGCGGGCGAAGGTGGAGAAAAAAAAGCCCGGGCGCCCCCTGGAGGCGCCCGGGCTATACGTGTGACGAACAGGCAGCGCGGGACTTCAGTCCCGCGAAGACCAGTGAAAGTCCCGCGAAAACTAGTGAACCACCGTCGGCTCCTGGCCGATGCGCTGCAGGCGCCAATCCTCCGCGAGGATCGACCACAGCACCTGGTCGTGATACTGGCCGTTGCGCAGGAACGACCGGCGCAGCACGCCTTCCTGCACGGCGCCGATCTTCCGCAGCGCGCCGTTGCCGCGGCCGTTGGCCACCGCCGCGCGCGCCTCGAGGCGCGCGATGCCGGCAACGTCCACGGCGAAGTTCAGCACCAGCCGCGCGCCCTCGGCGAACAGCCCCGTGCCCCAGAAGGGCGAGCCCAGCGCGAAGCCCCATTCGGCCGACCCGAAGCCGGGCTCGATCGACCGCAACTGGAAGATGCCGACGGCCACGGTCATGCCCGCGGGCACGATGCCGAAGCAGATGTAGTTGCCGCTGAGACGCTCGCGGTGGGTCCACGCGATGAACTGCTCGAAGCCGGCGACGGTGGTCGGCGGCGGCGAGATGAACCGCGCCACTTCCTCGGTCGTCAGCATCGCGTGCAGCGACGGCGCGTCTTCCCGCCGCAGCTCGCGGAGCGATATTGCCGCGGCGCCCAGCACCGGCAGTCCCGACCGCCAGTCGGTCGTCGTCGCCGTCGCCTGCCCCGAGCAAGCGTCCCCAGACACGGGTCGAGGGGTGGTCGACGCGGGCACGGCCATCGTCGCCGCCCGCTCCAGTTCCGGCTGGTAAGGCATCTTTTCCATGGCTAACGCCTCCCGCCGGTCAACACTGAATTGCCCCAGACGATGTTGTCATCGTTGCCCCACACGATGTTGTCGCAGTTGCCCCAGACGATGTTGTCGTCCATGGCCTGCGAGCAGTTGCCCCACACGATGTTGTCGTCGTCGTTGCCCCAGACGATATTGTCGGCGTCGTCGTAGGCGACGTTGCCCCAGACGATGTTGTCGTCCCAGAAGCCCCAGACCACGTTGGCGGCCCACACGCCGCGCGCGATGCCGTTGCCCCAGACGATGTTGTCGTCGTCGCTGTTGCCCCACACGATATTGTCGTCGTTGCCCCAGACAATGTTGTCGTCGATGCCCCACACGATGTTGTCGGTCTCGTCGTTGCCCCACACGATGTTCTCGTCTTCGATGTTGCCCCACACGATGTTGTCGTCGTTGCCCCATACGATGTTGTCGTCGTTGCCCCAGACGATGTTGTCGTCGTTGCCCCACACGATGTTGTCGTCCTGCTGGTTGCCCCAGACGATGTTGTCGGCAATCGCGTCGTAGGCCCAGACGATGTCGTCGTCCCAGCGGAACAGGTGGTACTGGGCGTAGCGCGCGCGCATGAAGCGGTCGCCGTAGATGATGCGCTGGCCCCACTTGATGGTCAGGCCGTGTTCATCGCGGTTCTGCGCGGCAATCGCGTACTTGATCCAATTGGTTCCGCGCGGGGCGGCGGGGTTGATGGCCTTCGCCAGCGTCATGGCGCCAACCAGGTTCAGGGCGCCCGCGCCCTGCGTCAGCACGTCGGTCAGCGGCAGGATCCGGGCGGTGAACTGTAGCGACAGCTTCACGGCGTTTGCCGACAGCTGGTTGTTTGTCTTGAAGAGGAGCGCGGCGGCCCCGGCCACGGCCGGAGACGACATGCTCGTGCCAGACAGGGTGAAGTAGTGCGGCTGGCCGTCGACGCCGTTCACGCGCAGGTCGGGATAGTCCCGGAACAGCGCGCTGCCGGGCGCGGCCAGCGACACGACGTCGACACCGCGCGCGACGAGGTCGGGCTTGGCCAGCAGGTCGAACCGGGTCGGTCCGCGCGAGCTCGTGTCGGCGACGCGATCGTCGGCGAGATTCTCGGTGTCCTGCGTGTCGAGCGAGCCGACGCAAATCGCCGACGGCGCGTTGCAGGGAACGCCGACGCCGCCGTACCCGGGGTTGCCGGTCGCCGGGTTGATCCCCTTGTTGCCCGCTGCGGTCACCACCGCGATGCCCTTGCGCGACAGCCGCTCCACGGCCTGGACCAGCGGGTCGGTGAAGATCGACTCGAGCACGCCGTGCCCGAGCGACATATTGACGACCTTGATCTTGTAGGTCTCGTGATTGCGCGCCACCCACTCGAGTGCGTCGATCACGTCGCTGGTGGTGCCCGAGCAGTCGTTGCCGAGCACCCGCAGGGCCACGATGTCGACGCCGGGCGCGACGCCCGCATACGCACCGGCCGAGAGCGCGCCGCTGCCGGCAATGATGCCCGCCACGTGCGTGCCATGACCGCACTGGTCGACCGGCGTCGTTGCGCCCGACACGAAATCCATGAACTTGCGGATGCGGCTCAGCGGAAGGTCGGGATGGGGCTGGAAGCCGGAGTCGATGACCGCCACCGACAGCCCGCCAAACGAGGGCGTGTCGTGGGTCGTGCCCGCCTGGCTCGAACGCCGCGCCGCTCGCGCGCGGGCCGGCGTTACGGAGGCCACGGTCACCGGCGCATCCGTCGACACCTGCGACGCCGACGCGAACTCGGCCGCCAGCGCCGCCGCGCTGCCGAACACGACGAGCGCCGGACCCACTTCGGTGTCGGTCGCGCGGACGGCCGCGCCGCGATCGAGCAGGCGCGTGAACGCCGCGTCCCGCGCGGCGGCCGTCGCAAACTGCATGATCACGCGCGCCGACGACCCCGACGCCACGGCCTGGCGCACCGCGTCGTCGCTCGTCTGTGCCGCAGACGGCGCCACGGCCACAGCGCTCAGCGCGAGCGCCAGAACCGCAGTCCGGCGGCGAAGGAAACCGCTAAAGTTCATTCAGATTCCAGGGTATTGCGTGGCTACGTCACAAAGGGTCTTACAGGGTCTTACAAGATGGAATGTGCAATATTACCCGATTCCGGCCCGGCCGTGGCAAGTCAAATCCCTGGGGCCGGGTTGCACACTAGTGCACGGCTTTCGACCCCCAAACCGCCTTCGACCGGAGCCAGTCTTCCGAGAGGATGGACCACAGAACCTGGTCCAGATAGCGCCCGTCCTTGAGGAACGAGCGGCGGAGAACGCCTTCTTCCACGGCCCCGATCTTCCGGAGCGCGCCATTGCCGCGGCCGTTCAGCACGGCCGCCCGCGCCTCGAGCCGGTGGACGCCAATGGTCTCGATCGCGAAATCCACGACCAGCTGCGCCCCATCGGCAAACATGCCGGTGCCCCAGAAGTCGGAGCCAATCGCGAAGCCCCACTCGGCGTTCGCAAAACCGGCCTCGAGCTGCCGGACCTGGAACAGACCGACCGCGGTGTTCATCCCGTGCGGGACCACGGCGAAGCACACGTAACGGCCGTGCGCGCGCTCGCCCTGCGCCCAGGTAATGAACCGTTCGAAGCCCTCGACCGTGGTCGGCGGCGGCGAGATGAACCGCGACACTTCCTCGGTCGTCAGCAGTGCCAGCAGCGACGGCGCGTCAGTGAGCTCGAGCTCTCGCAGGCGGATCTTGGCGCCCGTCAGGACCGGCAGCCGTTCCCGCCAGTCGCTGGTGACGCTGGCCTGACGAGGGCGACCGCTCATGCCCGCAGGCCGCGGGGGCGTCGCGGTCCTCATCGGGATTTCACGGGTGCCGGTCATTACCGGCGCCCCTTCCCGCCCGTGAGCACCGCGGCGTTGCCCCACACGATGTTATCGTCGTCGCTGTTGCCCCAGACGACGTTGTCGTCGTTGCCCCAGATGATGTTGTCGTCGTTGCCCCAGACGATGTTGTCGTCGTCCAGGTTGCCCCACACGATGTTGTCGTTGGCGAAGTAGACGTTGGTGGGGTCCTTCTTCGCGACGAGGTTGTCACCCCAGACGATGTTGTCGCCCCAGACGATGTTCTCGCCCCAGACGATGTTGTAGCCCCAGACGATGTTGTCGCCCCAGACGATGTTGTTGCCCCACACGATGTTGTCGTCGTCGAGGCCGTCGCCCCACACGATGTTGTCGCCCCAGACGATGTTGTCGCCCCACACGATGTTGTTGCCCCACACGATGTTGAGGCCCCAGACCGGGAGGTTGTAGTAAACCGAGTCGCCCCAGACGATGTTGTCGCCCCAGACGATGTTGCCGGCCCAGGCGTAGGTCTGGCCGCCGATGTTCGTGTGCGGCTGGATCGTGACCCACTTGGTCTCGAGGTCGGTGACGTTCAGCCTGATCTTGCTGGCGAGCTTCACCGCGCCGCCCGCGTTGATTTCGCCCGTGCCCTGGCGCAGCGCGCTGTAGGCGTCACCCGCGTCGTCGTGCATCGGGATCGCCGTGTACTGCAGCACGCCCTTCGCGAGGTTCGGCGTGAGCGCCGGCATGGCCTGCTTGAGCAGGGCCACGACGCCCGTGGTCACGCCCGCCGCCATGCTGGTGCCCGACAGCTGCAGGAACTTCGTGCCCGAGCCGCCCCTCTTCACGAGCTTCGGATACCCCTTGACGAGCGAGCTCAGCGGCGACGCCACAGAGCTGAGCATGTGCCCGGGAGCCACGACATCCGGCTTGACGAGGCCGTCGTACCAGGTCGGGCCGCTCGAGCTGTACACCGCCATGCGGTCGTCGTCGCGCGTGACCGAGTTGTTGTGATCGGCGGCGCCCACCGTGATCGCCGACGGCGCGTTGCCGGGTGAGGTGACGCCCGCAAAACCCAGCTCGCCGTTCTGGTCGACGCCGTGGTTGCCCGCCGACGCCACGACGATGATGCCCGCCTTCGTCGCCTTTTCCACCGCCAGCACGAGCGGGTCGGTGGCGGCCGGCTCGAAGATCGGATGGCCGAGCGAGAGGTTGATGATGTCGATGCCGAACGTGGCTTTGTTGGCGATGGCGAACTCGATGGCGCGAATCACGTCGCTGGTCTTGCCGCCGCCGGTCTTGTCCAGCACCTTCAGGCCGACGAACTGCACGCTGGGCGCGACGCCCTGGTACTGCAGGTCCTCGTAGAACTGGAGGCCGCCGATGAGGCCCGCCACGTGCGTGCCGTGGCCGTAGTCGTCGTAGGGCGTCACGCGAAGCGTGCCCTGGGTGAAGTCGTAGAATGCCTTGATGCGGTTGCCGAACGCGGCCGCCGGCGTGATGCCCGAGTCGATCAGCGCCACCGTGACGCCGTAACCGCCCCCGGCGTAGGGCGTGATGCCCAGCGTACCGAGCAGGGTGTTGACCTTCGGGAGGCGATTGAGGGCCTTCACGACCGGAACCCTGCCCCCGACCCTGGCCGCGTGCGGCGACACGCGCGAATCTTCAGAGCAGCCGTCAGACAGGCTGGAATTGCAGAGGGCGTCCAGCTCGGCGGAGGTCAGCTCAACGGCCAACGCTTCAATGCTCGGCAGCTCCGCGTCGATTTGCTTGCCCCGCTGCGCCAACAGGTTGCGCATCCACCCCGCGTATCCGGGCTTGGCCTTCAGGATGACGTGCTGCGTCTGGGAGTTGTAGCGGCCCTCGCGAAGCGCGCGATCGATCTTGTCCTGCGCCGATGCGGACCCGACGAAGCCGACCAGCGCCAGCAGCGCGGTAAGCGAAACGAGGCGTCGAGAGATCTGCAACATCGTGAACTTGCTCAGCAATCCCCAGGCCAGCCCAAAAAGGGCGTGCAAAACACAGCGAGTATAGCACTCTATATGACAATAACATCACATATATGCACTTGAGGTGTATTACACATATGTTCCGTCAGGGACCATGAAACCGCTGTGTACGACCAATTATTGCCACTAACTACTTTATTTATAATAGTTTAACTAGTATGTTCTTTTTTGATATTTGATGAAAATGTTGTGCCGATAAAGGACATAAGCGACAACATCTTGTCCTAGAGCGACTTATGGAACCACTTTATCTGGTCCGCGCTGGCAGCCAGTGCTGTTTCGGCACAGTCAGACGTTAGAGTCCCCACCGAACCAGGACGGATCCGACCGTAAATCCCGCGCCAACCGAAGTCAAAAGGATGAGGTGGCCCTTCTTCAATTGGCCGCTCTCCACGGCGTCGTTGAGCGCGAGCGGAATGGTCGCGGCGGTCGTGTTGCCGAACCGATCGATGTTGATCACGACCTTCTCCGGCGGCATGCCGATGCGCTCGGCGGCCGACATGATGATGCGCTTGTTCGCCTGGTGCGACACGAACAGATCGAGGTCCTCGCCGGTCAGGTTGTTCCGCTTGAGCAGCCGCCCGCAGATTTCTCCGGTCTGTCGGACCGCGAACTTGAACACGGCCTGGCCGTCCTGCTTCACGAAGTGCAGGCGCTGGTCCACGGTCGCGTGCGTGGCGGGCATCTTGCTGCCGCCCGCGGGCATGCACAGCGAGGCGCCGCCGCTGCCGTCGATCCGGTGTTCGAAGTCGATGATGCCGACGGCGGGATCCGTGGAGGCGCCGAGCACGACCGCGCCCGCTCCGTCGCCGAACAGCACGCACGTGGCGCGATCGGTGTAGTCGATGATGCTCGACATCACATCGGCGCCGATCACCAGCGCGTGCTGCGCGCCGCCGGCCGCCACGATCTGGCTGCCCACCGTGAGCGCGTAGGTGAACGCGGAGCACGCCGCCGACAGGTCGAAACCCCACGCCGCGGTCGCGCCGATCTTGTGCTGCACCAGGCACGCCGTGCTCGGAAACAGCATGTCTGGCGTCACCGTGCCGACAATGATCAGGTCGATGTCGGCCGGCGTCAGGCCCGCCCGCGCGATCGCCTTCTTCGCGGCTTCCGCCGCCAGGTCGCTCGTCGCCACGCCCGGGTCGACGATGTGGCGCTGGCGGATGCCCGTGCGCTGGAGGATCCACTCGTCCGACGTGTCGACCATCTTCTCCAGATCGGCATTGGTCAGCAGGCGCGGCGGCACGAAGGTCGCCAGGCTCTTGATTTCGACTCGACGGACGTTCAAAACAGCCCCCTCCCGGGCGCGGTGCGCCCGAAATACTCGTAGGCGCGCGGCGTCGCGACGCGGCCGCGCGGCGTGCGTTCCAGGAACCCAATCTGGATCAGGTACGGCTCGTACATGTCTTCGATCGCGTCGGTTTCCTCGCTGAGCGACGCCGCCAGGCTGCCGAGCCCGACCGGTCCGCCCGCGAACTTGTCGATGATCGTCAGCAGCAGCCGGCGATCGCTCTCGTCGAAGCCGTACTGATCGACGTCGAGCAGCGCCATGGCCGCGCGCGCCACTTCCACCGTGACGTGGCCGTCGGCGCGGACCTGCGCGTAATCGCGCACGCGCCGCAGCAGCCGGTTGACGATGCGCGGGGTGCCGCGCGAGCGGCCGGCAATCTCCACCGCCGCCGCCTCGTCCATCGGCACCTTGAGGATGCGTGCCGAGCGCCGCATGATCTCTTCGATGTCGCGCTTGCCGTAGAAATCCAGCCGGTGCACGATGCCGAACCGCGCGCGCAGCGGCGAGGTCAGCAGCCCCGCGCGCGTGGTCGCCCCCACCAGCGTGAACGGCTCGACCGGCACCTTCACCGACCGGGCGCCGGGCCCCTGCCCGATCACGATGTCGAGCTCGAAGTCTTCCATCGCCGGGTAGAGGATCTCTTCGATCGTCGGCGACATCCGGTGGATCTCGTCGATGAAGAGCACTTCGCGCGGCTGCAGGTTCGAGAGGATACCGGCCAGGTCTCCCGGCTTCTCGATCACCGGCCCGGCCGTGGACCGCACCGGCACCCCGAGCTCGTTCGCAATCACGTACGCGAGCGTTGTCTTGCCGAGGCCCGGCGGGCCGTAGAGCAGGGTGTGGTCGAGCGCCTCGCCGCGCTGCTTGGCGGCGGTGACCGACACGTGCAGCTGCTCGCGCACGCGGTCCTGCCCGATGTACTCGTCGAGGCGGCGGGGGCGCAGTCCGGCTTCTTCCTGGGCGTCTTCGTCGACGCGCGCCGGGGTCATCAGGCGGGGGTCAGGCACGCGACAGGTCCTTCAGGGCCGCTCGCAGGACGTCTTCGAACCGCGGCTCCGGGTGCGTGGCCATCAGCTTCTCGATCGTCTTGTCGATTGCCTGCCGATGGTACCCGAGATTCGCGAGCGCCGACACCAGATCGTCGCGCAGCGTGTCGGCCGGCGACGCCGGCGCGCCCCCGGCCGGGATCGCCTTGGGCAGCCGATCGCGAAGCTCCACGCAAATCCGTTCGGCCGTCTTCTTGCCGACGCCGGGGATGGCCGTGAGCCGCGCCAGGTCGTTGCGCTGGATGGCGGCCACCAGGTCGCGCGGCTCGATGCCCGACAGCACCGACAACGCCAGCTTCGGCCCGATGCCGCTGACCGCGATCAGGCGCTCGAACATCGCCTGCTCGAGCGCGGTCGCAAACCCGTACAATGCGAGCTGATCCTCGCGGACGTGCGTGTGGATGCGGAGGGCGATCTCCTCGCCTGCCTCGCCGCACGTATAGAAGGTCGAGAGCGGCACGAGCACGTCGTAGCCGACGCCGGCGACGTCGACGATCAGCCGGTTGGGGTGTTTCTCGATCACGCGTCCGCGAAGGTGCGCGATCATCGAACGGCCCGCGCAGCGGGCTTGTAGTGGCGCCAGCTCTTCGCCGCCTTGCCGCCGTCGCTGTGACCCTTGCCGTAGGGCACCCCTTTAGGGGTGCCCTTGTGGTTATGTAAATGACAGATCGCCACCGCGAGCGCGTCGGCCGCATCGTGCGGCGTCGGCACCTTGTCGAGCCCCAGCAGCAGCTTCACCATCTGCCCGACCTGCGGTTTTTCCGCGCGCCCGTAACCGACCACCGCGCGCTTGATCTCCGCGGGCGTGTACTCGACCACCGGCACGCCGGACTCGACCGCCGCCAGTATGGCGACGCCGCGCGCATGCCCCAGCCTGAGCGCGCTCCGCGCATTGGCCGCGTAGAAGATGCTTTCGATGGCCACGCACTCAGGTCGATGCTCGGCAAGCAGCGTCGAGAGCTCGCGGTAGATGATGGACAACTGCTCGGGAAACGTGACGCCCGCCCCGGCCCGCACCGCCCCGCACAGGACCAGCCGGTGGCGCCGGCCGTCGCTGTCGACGCAGCCGTACCCCGTGCGCTCCGAGCCGGGGTCGATGCCGAACACCCTCACGCCAGCGAGGCCTCGATCTCCTTCTCCTCGATGTCGAAGTTCGACCAGACCTGCTTGACGTCTTCGTGATCGTCGAGCGCGTCCATCAGCCGGATCATCTGGCTGGCGGCGGTGCCCGTGAGCTTCACGTAGTTCTGGGGCAGCATCGCGACCTGGGCGCTCGCCGGTTCAACGCCCGATCCCTTGACCGCGTCGCGCACCGCCTCGAACGCCGCCGGGTCGCTCAACACTTCCCAATTGTCCCCATCGTCCTGCACGTCGTCGGCGCCGGCTTCGAGGGCGATGTTCAGCAGCTTCTCTTCGTCGGCTTTCGCCTTCTCGACGACGATGTAGCCCTTCTTGGAAAACATCCAGGCCACCGAGTTGGTCGAGCCGAGATTGCCGCTGTGCTTCTCGAGCATGTGGCGCAGCTCGCCGACGGTGCGGTTCTTGTTGTCGGTCAGCGTTTCGATGATCAGCGCCGAGCCGCCCGGCCCGTAGGCCTCGTAGGTGATCTCTTCGTAGACGATGCCGGGCAGCTCGCCCGTGCCGCGCTGGATCGCCTTCTTGATGTTGTCGGCGGGCATGTTCACTTCCTTGGCCGCCGCGATGACCGTCCGCAATCGCGGGTTCATCCCCGGATCGCCGCCGCCATTGCGGGCGGCGACCGTGAGTTCCTTGATCAGGCGCGTGAAAATCTTGCCGCGCTTGGCGTCGGCGGCGCCCTTCTTGTGCTTGATCGTGTGCCATTTGGAATGGCCGGACATGTGGAAACTCCCTGGATGCGTAGGGACACAACCTCTGTGGGTCTGTCCTGGATGCGTGGGGACAAACCTTCAGGTTTGTCCACGGCTTGAAAAAGGTAGTTTACCCCCGCCGGGCCAGGATGATCCAGACCTCGGCCCGAAGATCCCATGGGCCGCCCTGGTAGTCGCCGAGCAGCGCCGACACCTCCAATCCGGCCGTTTCGAGCCGCCGGACCATCTGCGGCACCGTCAGCGTTCTGAAGGCGAGGTTGAATTGGCGGTGGACGGCGTCCTTGCCGCGGCCCTCCACGAACTCCTGATCGAAGCGGGTGATGTGCCGGCGGCGATCCTGGGTCACCGATTCGAACAGCGTCACCGGCTTGCCGGACGGTCCGAGCTTCCCCCGCATGCTGACGCGCCTCGAGTACTCGTCCCACGCCGGCAGGTCGGCCACCAGCTCGAGGCCGAACGTCCCTTTCCGCGTGAGGACCCGCGTCACCGCGGCGAGCGTCCTGGTGAGATCGCGTTCGACGAGCAGCGATTGCAGGATGCCGTACGGCGCCATCACGAGGGGAAAGGATCGATTCGGGAACGGCAGGTGCCGAATGTCGCCGCGGACCAGGTGGATGCGCGACTGCAGGCGGGCGCGCTTCACGCGGGTGCGGGCGCGATCCAGCATCGGCGCCGACCGATCGATGCCGACGACCGTCACGCCCTGGCGCGCGACCGGGAGCGCCACGCGCCCGGTGCCGCAGCCCAACTCGAGCACCGGCCCGTCAACCGCCGACGCCATCCGCTGCCAGAACGCAATGTCGCGGCGTCCCACCGTCTGGGCGTTTTCCCAGTCGTAATACGGCGCGTAGTCGTCCCATCCCTCGTGCCCGTCCATCTGGAGCCAAGAGTTTACAGTGAAGAACTCCTCGAGACTCCTCGATATACTCGAAACGTGCCGAGCTTCTTCCAGATCCGCAAGAAGGTCCACTGGTCCGACACCGATGCCGCCGGCGTGGTGTGGTTTCCGAACTTCCTCCGATGGTTCGAAGACGCGGAAGAGGAACTGTTCGCATCGCTCGGGCGATCGCGGCAGTCGCTGCTCGACTCGCACCAGTTCGGGATGCCGCGCGTGGATGTGCAGGCGAAGTTCCGCGCGCCCGCGCGCGCCGGCCAGATCGTGCGCGTCGGCATCAGCACGACCGTGGAGAATCCTCGCCGCCTGCATCATGCCTTCGAGATTCGCGACGACACCACCGCGCAGCTGCTGGCCGAAGGCTTCGTGCGCGTGGCGTGCGTGGATTCCGCCACGTGGTCCCCGCGCGATCTGCCGGACGATGTGCTGAGGCTCGTGTCGGGTTTGCCGGACCTCGCTGAGCGTCAAGCGCGCGGCGCGGTCGAGCTGCCCTGGACCTGACAGGGTTAAGAGTTAAGAGTTAAGAGTTAAGAGTTAAGAGTTAAGAGTGCCAAGTGCCAAGTGCCGAGTGCCGAGTGCCGAGTGTCAGAAACTGCCACGGGCTTTGAGGCTTCGCGTGGCAGATTCTGCGGTTGCCGGTTCGTTGTTTTGCGGATTTCCGAGCAAATCGCCGTGGAGTCCACCTTGCTCCGTTCACGGGCATGCCAAATCAAGGCCCTTCTCCAAGTCGCGCTCGTACCCTGGAGCTCCAGAAGCGTTCGTTTGAACTGACGTGCGGGATCATTTGTTCCTACCCAAAGCCCAAGCCTCTCGATGACCCCAGCCGCGATGTGTGGCGGCAGCTGATTCGCGCGACCAGCTCCAGCACATTCAATCTGGAAGAGGCTGATGCCGCCTCGAGCGACGCCGACTTCGTCGCCAAGATGCGGATCTCCCTTCGCGAAGCGAAAGAAACCCACGTCGCCATACGCATCATCGTGCGCTGCAGGCTCGCCGGTTACCAGCACGTCGCCGCATTCCAGGACGAAGCCAATCAGCTGGCGTCAATCTTCTCGACCATCGTGAAGAACAAGCTCGCGAATATGGAATCGGATTCTTGAC
>MELE01000220.1:0-3364 GCA_001768615.1 Acidobacteria bacterium RIFCSPLOWO2_12_FULL_67_14b
CTCGATCTACCCGCTGCGCGACGCGCTGGCCGCCGCGGGCGCGTCACGCGCGGGTGCGACCATGGCGGAAGTCGTCGATGCGCTTGCGAACCATCCGTCGGCCGCCACAGCGCTTGCGTCCGCGCGCCGGGAAAAGCCGGTCGCGCTCGCCTCGGCGCGGCTGCTCGCGCCCCTCGACAATCCGCCGGCGATCTGGGCCGCGGCCGCCAACTACCGCGCCCATCAGGCCGAGATGATCGAGCGCGTCGGCGGCTACGACCGCTCGAAGCTCTCGAGCGACGACCTGATGGCGGAGCTGTTTCTGAAGCCAGCCTCGTCCATCATCGGGCCCGGCGGCACCGTGATACTGCCGAAGATCGCGCGGCACGTCGATTTCGAATGCGAGCTATGCGCCGTCATCGGCCGCCCGGCGCGCAAGGTGCAGGCGGTGCAGGCGCTCGACTACGTTTACGGTTACACCATGTGCTGGGACATCAGCATCCGCGATCCCTGGGGCAAGGGATTCCACAACACCCGCAACATCCGCAAGGGCTTCGACACGTTCTGCGGACTCGGGCCGTGGATCGTGACGCGCGACGAGATCCGCGAGCCGCAGGATCTCCACATCGACGTCGAGCAGAACGGCAGGAACGTGATGCACGCGCACACCGCCGACATGATCAACGGCCTGCGCGACCTGATCCGCTTCCTGTCAGCCGCGCTGACGTTGCAGCCCGGGACCCTGATCACGACCGGCACGCCGGCCGGCGTATCGAAGCTCGCCGACGGCGATCACCTGAAGGGCACCATCGAGGGCATCGGCACGATGGAGCTGAAAGTGGCCGCCGAGCGCTGAACCCGACGCGGAAGAAGCCGCTCTAGTCGGGAAGCTTCGAGATAAGTGGCCCGTGACGCGTGACACGACAGGCACGATCCTGGCCCCTTTTTTATCGCAGTTGATCTAGACTCGCGGTTTGCTGCCAAAAACGGGAGGAGCGAGAAACACCATGAGTAACGAAACCCACCACCACCATCACGACGGCCGCCGCGTAGAAGACGTACGCCTCATCACCGGCGCCGGCAGGTACGCCTCGGACTGGAACGTGCCCGGCCAGCTCTACGGCCATTTCGTGCGATCTGACCGCGCCCACGCCGAGATCGTCTCGGTGGAGACGAAGAACGCGGCGGCCTTCCCCGGCGTGAAGCACGTGTTCACGGGCGAAGACGCGGTGCGCGCCGGCTACGTTCGGGCGCCGCATACCATGCAGTTCATCGGCAAGAACGGCATGAAGGCGAGGTCCCCGGAGCGCCCGGTGCTCGCGCACAAGAAGGTGCGCTTCGTCGGAGAAGCCGTGGCGCTGGTCGTCGCCGACAGCGCGGCGGCCGCGCAGGACGCCGCCGAACTCGTTGAAGTCGAGTACCGCGACCTCCGGAGCGTCACCGATCCCGAAGGCGCGCTCAAAGAGGGCGCGCCGCAACTCTCCGACGAAGTGCCGGGCAATCTCGCGTGGGAGTCCGAGATCGGCGACGAAAAGGCCGTCGAAGCGGCGTTTGCGGCCGCGGCGCACATTACCCGCGCCAAAGTCGTATCGACGCGTGTTGCGCCGAATCCCATGGAGCCGCGGGCGTGCCACGTCGCCTACGACGCGGCCACGGAATCGTATCGGCTCCACACCCCGATGCAGGGCGTCGGCACGCAGCGCTCGCAGCTCTCGAACTACACCAAAGTGCCGCCGGAGAAGCTCGTCTTCGAGGCGCGCGACGTCGGCGGCGGCTTCGGCCAGCGCTCGGGCGCCTATCCGGAATACGCCGCGTTGATGATCGCCGCGAAGACGCTCGGCGCGCCGGTGAAGTGGACCGCCACGCGCACGGAAGGCCTGATGACCGACACGCACGGCCGCAACATGATCGCCCACGGCCAGCTCGCGCTCGACAAGGACGGGAAGTTCCTGGCGATGCGCATCGACTGGATCGTCGACCTGGGCGCGTACCTCTCGCCGGGCGCGCAGGGGCACATTCGCAATACGACCAACTGCATGACGGGCGTGTACCGCATTCCGGCGCTGTACGGGACGTATCGCATCCCCATCACGAACACCACACCCATCGGCGCCTATCGCGGCGCCGGACGGCCGGATATCGCCTACACCGTCGAGCGCCTCGTCAACCAGGCCGCCGCGGAAATTGGCATGGACCCGGCCGAGCTGCGCCGGCGTAACTTCATCCCCCCGTCGGCCTTCCCGTACACGTCGCCGACCGGCGGCAGCTACGAGATCGCCGACCTGCCGGGTGTGCTCGAAAAGGCGCTCAAGCTCGCCGACTGGAAGGGTTTCGCGGGCCGGCGCGCCAAATCGAAGAAGGCCGGGAAGCTGCGCGGCATCGGCATATCGACGGTCATCGAGAATACCGGCCTCGGTAACGCCCCTGTGGACGAGGTCGAGATTCAGCTCGACGCGAGCGGGACGGTCTCCGCGTTCATGGTCGCCAAGTCGCAGGGGCAGAGTCACGAGACGACGTTCGCGCAGATCGTCTCGGATGCGCTGGAGATCCCGATCGAGCGGGTGAAGATCGTGCAGTGTGCGCCCGGCACGAAGCTCAAGGGGAATGGCACCGGCGGCTCGCGCAGCACCGTCGGCGCCGGCAGCGTGTGCCACCTCGCGGCGAAGAAGCTGGTCGAGGAAGGCAAGGCGCTGGCGGCCCTGGAACTGGGTGTCGAACCCTCGCAGGTGGAATACGCAAAGGGGACGTTCCGCACCCGTGAATCGCGCAGGACGGTGAAGCTCGCGGACCTGGCCAAAGAGAAGACGCTGAGCTACATGGCGGAAGGCAAGTTCGGCTCGACGTATCCGAACGGCTGCCACATCGCCGAAGTCGAAGTCGATCCGGACACCGGCGAGACCAAGGTCGTGTCGTATTGCGCGGTGGACGACATCGGCGTCGTCATCAACCACAGCATCGTCGAAGGGCAACTGGCCGGCGGCGTCGTGCAGGGAGCGGGACAGGTCTTCGGCGAGAAGGTGATCTACGATCCGGAGACGGGACAACCGCTGACCGCGACCTTCATGGACTACTACATGCCGCGTTCGGGTCTGATCCCTGCGATTCGCGGCGAGGAACATCCCACCGAGAGCAAGGTCAGCCCGCTTGGGGTGAAGGGCGTCGGCGAATCCGGCTGCACCGCTTCGATTCCGGTGCTGGTCGGCGCGGTGCTCGACGCGGTGCGCCCGCTGGGCATCAAGGACCTCGACATGCCGCTCACGCCGGCGAAGCTGTGGCGGGCGATGAAAGGGGCAGGTTCGTAAGCTTTTCCGCAAGCGGCTGTTGTTTCGCCACTCGCGCTCAAAATTAGCGACGAACTTCAGCATCGATGCTCGGCGGTAGTCTT
>MELE01000220.1:3485-8025 GCA_001768615.1 Acidobacteria bacterium RIFCSPLOWO2_12_FULL_67_14b
GGGGCTAGGGGTGAGGGAAGCAACAGGTTCATGTTGCTCCGGGAGAGGGGCTAGGGGTGAGGGAGGCAACAGCTGCACGTTGCCCCGGGAGAAGGGCTGGAGATGAGGGCATACTGAACATTGTCACTAATCAGGCAAAGTTTCTGGGAGGACTCCATGAAGGTGTACGAAGCGATGGCGAATGCCTTCATCAAGGAAGGCACCACGACGCTCTTCGGCCTGCTGGGCGACGGGCAGATGACCTGGTGGTCGGCCATGGCGAAATATCCGGAGCTCAAGATCGTCGATGTCCGCGACGAGGGCTGCGCGGTCACCATGGCCGAAGGCTGGGCGCTGGCCACCGGCAAGGTGGGTGTCGCCAGCGCGACCCAGGGGCCAGGCCTCGCGCGGATGACGACCGCGCTCATCGTCGCGGCCCGCGCGCGCACGCCCGTCGTCGTCTATACCAGCAAGACGGCCCTGAACAACGAACACCTCGTTCAGTACCTGAACCAGGACCAGCTCGTCACCGCGACCGGCGCCGGTTACATCGAAGTGCTGAAGCCGTCCTACGCCGAAAACGCAGTGCGGGACGCGTTCTATCGCGCGCGGCGCGAATCGCGTCCCATCGTGCTGTGCGCGCCGCTCGATGTGCAGCAGATGGAATGCGATGCCGATGGCGACGACTACCGGCCTTCGAGCGAAATGTTTTCGGGACAGCAGGCGATCCGCCCGGCCCTCGAACGTCTGCGCGAAGCCGCCGGGATCATCAAGCAGAGCAGGAAGCCGGTCATCGTCCTCGGACGCGGAGCGATGTCGCCTGCGGCGCAGGACGCAGCGAAGCAGCTGGCCGAGCGTATCGGTGCTCTGGTGGCGACCACGCTCGTCGCCAAGGGGACGCTCGCGGATTCGGAGTACTACGCAGGCGTTTCGGGGCTCTTCTCCGCGCGCGAGGTGATGCAGCTTTTCGAAGACGCGGATTGCGTCGTGGCCATCGGCGCGAGGCTCTCCACGCACACGCTGTCGGGCGGTTATCTGTATCCGAAGGCGCGCTTCGTCCACATCGACATCGAACCGCACAAGGTGATGGGGAACGACCGCGGCGCCGATTGCTACGTCCAGGGTGATGCCGCAGCGACCCTGCAAGAGCTCCTCGAACGGCTCGAGCGTGACGACGTGAAGAACCGGGGCTTCCATACGGCCGAAGTGCGCCGGATTCTGAGCGGCGCGGGACGCGATCCGGCGGAATTCGAGATCGAGGAGGGAACGGTCGATCCTCGCGAGGCGGTGCAACTGCTGGACGAAAAACTGCCGCCCGAAATGCACCTCGTTTCTTCCGGCAATGCCCATGCGTGCTCGTTCCGCGTGATGCTGATGAAGCGGCGGCGCGGGCTGCAGATCTATTGCACCGCTTTTGGATGCATCGGGCAGGCGCTCTCAACGGCGGTCGGGGCTGCCCTCGGCACGGGCCAACCGCTGGTGTGCGTGGAGGGCGACGGCGGCGCGCTGCAGAACATCCAGGAGCTGGATACCGTGGCGCGCCTGGGCCTCAAGTTCCTCTACGTGGTCGTAAACGACGAGGCGTACGGGGCCGAATACCACAAGCTGCGCGCCCACGAGCGCGACCCCATGCTGTCGTTCGTGCGCTCGCCCGACTTCGCAGGGCTCGGACGGGACTTCGGATGCCGCGGCGCGAGCGCGCGCACGCTGGACGAATTCAGCGCCGCGATCGACGCGTTTCTCGCCGGCGACGGGCCGATGGTGATCGACCTGCGCATCTCACGCAACGTCGTCAGCATTCCCTACCGGCGCCTGCATTTCGGGATGGATGTTTAATGTTTAAGGGGGTCGGAGTAACATTTCCAAGGGAACTCCATTGTCGCCGCGCGCGGAAAATGTTACTCCGACCCCCTTCGCGCGATGTTGCCCATCTCTTTGTCAACGCGAGGAGTAAGACGTGAAACGTAGCAGCGTGTTCGTGCTGGGCAGTATGGCCGTGTCGATGTCGGTGACCGCCGCGTTCATCGCGAACGCATCGGCCCAGAGTTATCCAGCCAGGCCGATCAGCATCATCCTGCCGTTCCCGCCCGGCAGCGGCAACGACACGGTTGCCCGCATCATCGGGCCGAAGATCACCGAGGAGCTGCGTCAGCCGGTGATCGTCGACAACCGTCCGGGGGCGGGCGGGGTCCTCGCCGCGGATGCGGCGTCGCGGGCGGCGCCCGATGGCCACACGCTTTTCCTGCCCAGCTCGAGCGTCGCGATCAACATGCACTCGGCACGCGCGAAGTACGATCTGATCCGCGACTTCGCGGCCGTATCGGTCGTCGGCACGCTGCCCTTCGTGCTCGTCGTCCACGCGTCGCTGCCCGTCGGCACGATCAAGGAGCTGATCGCACTGGCGAAACGCCGGCCGAAGGAGCTCAACTATGCATCGAGCGGCATGGGGGGCACTGGGCATCTGCTCGGAGAACTCCTGCGCACCAGCACCGGCATCGAGATCACGCATGTTCCCTACAAGGGCAGCGGGGCGGCTTCGACCGAGCTGATTTCGGGGCAGGTCCACATGCTCTTCACGAACCTGTCGTCGATGGCGCCGCACGTGAAGTCGGGACGCCTCAAGGCGCTCGGTGTCTCGGGCTCGCAGCGTAGCTCGGTCCTGCCGAATGTGCCGGCCATGGCGGAGGCAGGCTATCCGCAGCTCGACATCGGCACCTGGTTCGCCCTGGTGGCGCCTGCCGCGACACCCGGCGCGATCGTCGCCCAGCTCAACCTGAGTATGGTCAAGATCCTGGGGATGTCCGATGTGCGCGAGCAGCTCATCCGTCAGGGCGTGCAGCCGAGTCCGACCACGGTCGAGGAGGCCGCGTCTTTCTTGAAGAAGGACGTCGCGGGCTGGGGAAAGATCATCAAGGACGCGGGCATCACGCTGAACTGACGCCGGCGCATCCGGCCGGCGCCGCTTGCCGGGCACTGCAAAGGCGGTGGCCCGGCGGCGGTCGCGATCCTCGGCGGCGAGACACAGTTTTACTTCGTCAATGCATCCTCACGTACTTGTCCACGCGGGCCGTCTTCGTGAGTCCAATGTAGATGTTGCCTGCCGCGTCGATGCCCATCCCGTGCGCAGGCGTGACTTCCCAGCGGGCAAGCACCGCGCCGTTGCCGTCGCGCACGCTGACCGCATGCTTGCTGGCGGCGGTCGCCTGCTCGGCCAGATAGAAGTTGCCGGCGGCATCGCGGGCCATGTCGTTCGGACCGCCCATGCCCGTCCACATGCCGATGTACCCGCCGTCCGGCGTGAAATGCTGGACGCGGGCGTTGGCGCGATCGGAGACGTGGATCGTCCCGTCGGGCGAGATCGCGAGGCTGTGCGGCAGATGAAATTCACCCGGCGCGGTTTTCCCCGGCCGCCCCCAGGACTGAATCAGCTCGCCGTCTTTCGTGAACCGGTGGACCCGGCTGTTCCGGTAGCCGTCGGTCACGTAGAGATCGCCCGAGGGTCCCGGCATCATCTCCGTCGGATGGTTGAACGGGCCGGCCGCGCGCAAGGGGAGGTTGTGCCAGTCTTCGCAACCGGTATCGGAATGCTGTCCGCGCGTGCCGAGTTGCCGCAGCAGCTTGCCCTCGAGCGTGCAGACCAGCGCGACGCAATCCACCTGGTCCGTGAGGTACGCGAGGTCGCCGACGATCTTGAAGCCATGGGCACGCTTGAACTGTCCGCTGCCCCAGGAATTGAGGAAGTTGCCATCGGGGTCGAACACCAGCACCGCCGGGTCCTTGCGCTGGAAGACATACAGGCGGTTGCGGGAATCCGTCGTGACGCGGCTGATCAAGCCGAAGGTCTCGCCGTCGGGCAGTTTCGCGAAATTCTCGACGAGTTCGTAGGTGTAGTTGCCGCTTCCGACTTTCATGATGCCCCTTTCTGTCTAATCCGGGATGAAGGCGACCGCGTCGATCTCGATGAGCGCGCCCTGGAGCAGGCCCGCAACCTGGACGGCGGCGCTCGCGGGCAGGTTCGTGCCGAAGCGCTCGCCGCGCACGCGTGCGTATTGGGCGTACTCGTCCAGGCTGGTAAGGAAGGCGGTGATGCGAACGACGTGCGCGAGCGAACCGCCGACGGCCCGCAGCGCGGCGTCGATCTGATCGAAGCACCCGTTCGTCTGCTCGGCGAGCGAGCCGCCGGAGGCGAGGTGTCCCGATACGTACACCGTCCTCCCCGCTCCACTGACCGCCACCGCCTTGCTGAAACTGGCGCCGCGCGCGCCCGGAACACGCTGTATGCCCATGTCTGCCTCCTGTTCGAGTAGCATGCATCAGTGTACGATGATTCGGTGATATCGGCACAAGGAAAAGTACTCCGACCCCAGGGAGTCACATGTCGAAAGTTGCAGTCATCGGCAATACCGCGCGTGCGATCGGCGCCGTGTGCGCGTCGGACCTCACGCTGTCGGGCCACGAAGTTCGCTACGCGGTCTTTCCGGAGCAGAAGGATCAGCTCCCGGCAGTGCGCAAGGCGGGAGGCTTCACCGTCGAAGGCGATGCGAAGCACCTCATCTCGAAG
>MELE01000221.1:0-13237 GCA_001768615.1 Acidobacteria bacterium RIFCSPLOWO2_12_FULL_67_14b
TTCATGGTACGGACTACGAGGTTGCGCTCCTTTCGCAGGAGGATCCTGCGCTTCACCACATCCGGTCACCCAGGTGCAGGGGCAGCCTGCTACGTGGCTCTCTGGCAATTACCACGACCGGACTTCCACCGGTTAGTCATCAGAACCTTTCAAGGCGCACCAAATGCTAGTTAGGCGTCCGGAATACCCGCAACGCCTGGCCAGAACGAGCTCGAGGTGCTCCCGATCACCAGAGCTTCGGCTTGAGCACCATGAGGAACAAGGAGATCAACGGCAATACCGTCGCCACCACGCCCCAGACGTACCACCGATGCAAGCAACGGAAGAAGGCCGACGGTAGCGACTCATCTGACAGTACTGGGTCCGACAGCCGGATCATTCGATTCTGGTCAGGAATCAGGAGTCCGACCCAGACGACTCCAGACAAGACAAAGAGCAAGAGAGCAGCCAGGATCCACGGAACGCGCGTGATACCGCCCCACTGACTGGCGAGAGGAAGGCCGCTGACGAGAATGAGGATCACACCGGGGGCGGTGAAGAAGACGTCCATCCAGTTCACGGCGTGGGCGCCAAACTTGAGGACCGCCGTACTTCCGGTGCGCTCCGCACTCGCCATCCAGAGGCCCGTAACAATGATGTTACCGAGGAACAAAACCGCACCGGCGATGTGGAGCACCCTATGCCAGTTGTAAGGGAGGAAGAGGCGGTACTCACGTCCCAAGACCAGCGGGATCAGGATAAGAGCCTGGAGCGCAATGAGCCCGATGAGCCACTTCGTGCTGCGGTGCATGGAACCTCCCCGAACAAGCCAGGCACTACGTTGGGACGCCTCGGCTTCAGCCGCGGCGCCTTCAATGATCGCAGCGGCCGCCGCCGGCTGCAAGCCGTTGTTGGGCGGCCGCTAACGAAACACCGTGCGAAGGAATTCCGCGGCGGCGGCGATACTGGGCTCGTACCATGGGGGCTGATTGAAGAACCCGTGCCCAGCACCTTCCGCGGTGAACAATTCGGCCTTCACTCCGGCTCCCTGCAGGCGACGCTGCATCGCGGCTGACTGACTGTAAGGCACCGTCGTATCGTTCGTGCCGTGAAGAAGGAGAACGGGAGCGGCGTCAGGACTGACATGAGTCAGCGGCGACGCAAATAGCCAGAGGGTGGGGTTCTCATCACGGGCAGCTCCTAGGAAGTTGGTGAGGTTCGTGCGGACGGTTGGCAGCGTGTCGAATCCCGATACATCCAAGACTCCGTTAAACACCACGGCGGCTTGGACACGAGCGTTCGGAGGCGCGCCAGACCAGTCGGATCCGTTCCACAGATTCGAACCAACGAGCGCAGCCAAGTAACCGCCCGAGGACGCTCCTGCTATCGCGATGCGCGTGGGGTCGACCCCGCGTTCCTTCGCGTGATCTCGTAGCCAACGCACGGCCGCGATCGCGTCATTCAGTTGATCCGGAAAGCGCGCAGCAGGCGCCAGCCGGCATTGCGTGGCGGCGCTGACGAACCCATGCGTCGCCAGATAGACGCTCTGCCGCCAGAACTGCGATTTCGAACCAGTGATCCATCCGCCGCAGGAGACAAACACGATCCCGGGAACGGAGCCGTTGCCTTGTCGCGGCAAGAAGAGATCGAGCGTGAGCGGCTCAGCACCTGGCGCCGCATACGTGAGATCTGACAGCATTCGAACCGAATCGGGAAGTACGAAGGGAGGATTCTGGGTATTCTGTCCGGCAACCGACACAGAGGTCAGCAGACCGGCGAGCGTGAACCATGTGGCGCTTCGCATTGCATTAAGCCTCGAGCACAGATGCGTCCCGGTCCGCCCAACTGTGTTTCTACTGTCCGGCGCCCACCACCCGGATTCCTCCTTACGCGCAAAAATCCGCAGCGAAGGACGGGCTCACGAAATCGATCGTGACGAGCCATCCTCAATGGTGCCCGCGAGTCCGGTCAGCTCGGGGCGTGAGCCAGCGCCGGCCTCAGCCGCCTACGTAATCCCGTAACTCATTTTGGTCGCGGCCACGTCAGCCGTCGGCTTCCAGCTTCGCTGAGAGCTGGGAGCCGAGAGCTGGGAGCTGATAGATCTACGGCCTCAGCGCGTCACCGTGACAGTGACTTGACCGTCGCCGGTCAGCGCACCGTCGTCGGCGCGCGATCGCAGCACATAGACGCCGGGCTCGGTAAACGTGACCTGCACGTCGATCCTCCCGTCTTTCGGCATCTCCGGCGCGATCCAGATCGGCGCCCACGGAGAATTCGCGCCCGCGCGCGTGTCTTCCCACGACATGATTTGTTCCGGGCTGAAGCGCACGGCGCCCTGCCCGCGGTAGACGAACCAGGAGAGGTGCAAGCCGACGTTCTTGCCCACGGTCACGCGCGCCGGCGGCTGCATGGCGCGGTTCACGCGCACGGGATTCTGCGAGTCGGGACGCGTGTCGGTGACGTCGCGCCGGGATCCGGGATTCGCCACCGCGGCGCCGGCCAGGCCCGATCCGCGCCGCCTCGGCACGCCGTCGTCGGTGACGACCGCAGTCAGGGTGATGGGCTCGCCGACCTTCGCGTCGAGCGCCTTTCGTCCCTGGACTTCGACCGTGGGCGGCTTGTTCGCGCGAATCTCGGGGCTGCTCGTGCCGGCGCCGAGCGCGCCGGTTTCCGACGCCCGTACGACATCGTCGATCCGGTAGTCGAGGCGCAGGCTCGCGTACGCCTTCTCGACCTTGCCTTGCGTCTTCAGCGTCCACACCAGTTCGTCCTTGTCGCCGAAGCCGTTCGGCACCGGCACGCGGAAGACGAAGCGGTTGCGGCGTGGCAGGAAGTGCGTGGGCTGGCCTTGATCGGCCTCGCCGATGCTGAAGCCGTTATCGGGCCCCACGGGCACGTCGATCTCTTCTTCCCAGTTTCGATTCATGTAGCCGAAGACGAAGTAGCGCGAGCCGTCCGGGTCTTCCTCCCAGCCTTCGTACGCCGGCGACACGTTCTGACCGCGCGAGTACGACAGGGACTGCCCGGACGCCGATGCGGCCACCAGCGAGAGCGCGAGCCCGACGACATGCCCGACGACATGTAGAGGCGGGACTTTGGTCCCGCCTGTTCGCCGCGACCTCATTGCTGTTGACGCGGCGCCGCCGGCGAGGGCGGGATGATGTTGCACAGCGGACACCCGATCACCACGTTGTTCCTCGTCAGCTTCAGCTTCTCGCGCCGGTCGGCCATCTCTTTCTGGAACTGCTCGTCGGTGAGGAACACGCGGTTGCCAAGGTCGATGAACATGTTCGCTACGGAGCGGTTCCCCGACCCCTGCCAGTTGCGCGGATCGGGAACGTTCTTGTTGGATGGCGAGTTGTCCATGTAGCCGACGATGTGCAGGATGGTGTCTTTCGGGAGGAGCGGCGCCGCATCGTCGTCGTAGTCGTAGCCCCGCACCCAGTTGTGGTCGTAGCCGACGCAGTTGATGGTCTGGATGTTGTAGCCCCAGATCGCCTCGAGGCACATGCGCGCGCCCGGGGCGTGCAGGTGCGGCTCGAACGAGAGGATCTTGGTGTTTTCCTTCAGCAGCGCGTAGGCGTGCAGCTGCTGGTTGGGCTCCATCGCCTTGATGTCGATGTCGACGCCGTTGCCGAGCGCATAGGTCGCGCGGCGGTACTCGGGCTTGTAGCCCCTGGGCATGAACTTGAACGCGATCTCGAGGTGCGCCGTGGTGTCGCGGCCGTTCGAGTGGAGGTGCACCGAGTCGGAGACGATGCTCGACCCCGCTTTCAGCAGGCGCGCGGACCTGGCGTCGAAGAAGTCGGCCTCGCGGCCCACCTCGTGCACCGGCCACGACGTGCTGTCGTCGGCGGCGGCAAGCGGGTCGGCCGGCGCGGCGTCCTGGCCGAGCGCGCGCGTGGCCCAGATCATGTGATGGAACACGAAGCGGCCACCCACGGTCTCGCGGCCCGTGCCGCCGGCGCCGGCGTCGTTGACTTCCTTGATCTCGAGCGCCGCGACGTACCGATCCTCGGTGAGGCCCGTCGGCACGCGCGGAATCTCACCCCACCAGTCGGGCGCGGTCGCCTTCACCACGATGTCCGTCGTGCGCACCACCAGGTCGGGCGTGCCGATGGCCCACTTGCTCGAGTCGGTCCACACGCGCGGGGCGGGCAGGTGAGCGGCGTCGCCCCGCGGCGCGCCGCTGTCGGCCCACTTCGCGATCAACGCGGTCTCGTCGTCGCTGAGCGACGGGTCGTTCTTGAACTTCTGGATGCCGATGTTCTTCTCGACGTACCACGGCGGCATCACGCCGGCGCGCGGGCCCATGCCGGTCCGCTGCTTGATGGCGCGCGCCCAGGGACGCACGTCCTCGTAGGTCTGCAGTGCCATCGGGGCCACGCCATCGGCGCGGTGGCAGCTTTCGCAGCTGCGCTGCAGAATCGGCGCAATGTGTTTGGTGAAGGTGACTTCGGGCGCCGACGGCGCTGGCGCCTGCGAGCCGGCCCGCAGCGCCAACGGCACCGCAAAGCACATCAGGAATGCGACGGCCACGAGCAACAACCTGGCACGCATGGAGAGCCTCCCCGCCGGGCCGGGCCCGGCCGCTGTCCACGGTAGTATCGGCCAAACCAGACCACGAAGATCACGAAGAAACACCACGAAGGCCACGAATCTCTCTATTTCAATTCACAAGGGCGTGCTTCGTGCGCTTCGTGATGATCTTCGTGTTCTTCGTGGTTTCGTTTACGGCATCCGCAGCGAGTCGTCGAACGTCACGGTCACCGGCTTGGTGTCGCCGACGGTGACCGCTTCGGGCGCGCCCGTGGCCGTGGCGTAGATCCCGACGGGGGTGCCCGGCGGCGGCGGGGCGTTGCCTGACATCGACCCGTGTTCATCGAACGCGACCGCAATCCAGACCCGGGCCCCCGACACGCCTTCGAAGGTGGCCGTGGCGCCGTTCTTCTCGATCGTCAGTTCGGCCACCGGCATCGACCCTGGTCCGATATCCGGCGTGTCGAACAACCAGACCCACACCCGGTGCGAGGCATCGACGGTGCCCGGACCCGTGTACTTCACGGTGACGTTGACCTGCGATCCCTGTGAGTCGGGGCCGGCCGCCATCACATCGCCGACGGTCCCGGCGGCAATCGCGATTGCCATGGCCAGGCTGAGAACAAAGTGCTTCGTCATTCGTCCCTCCACGCCAGCTTCCGTGCTGACATAGGTGGAGACGGAGGCGACGGGCGGCGGGTTCGGGCCGGTCCGGCGAACGGCCGGTTGGGCGAGCTCAGCGGCCGATAGGCGCCGTCGAGAGAAAGGCGGCGAAGTCGCCGCACACGAAATCCGGCGGCGGCGTCAGCCCGAGGAAGTGCGCTTCGCCGAAGCTCGTCGTGAGGGCCACCACGCGCATGCCCGCCGCCTGCGCCGCCACGATGCCCATCGGCGCATCCTCGAAGACCAGGCACGCTCGTGGCGCGACGCCGAGTTGCCGGGCGGCCTCGAGGAACACATCCGGCGCCGGCTTGCCGCGCGCCACCTGATCGCCGCGCACGATGATCGGGAACGCCGCAGCCAGGTCCAGCTCGCGCAGGGTATGCGTGACGTTCGGCTCCGGGGCCGACGTCGCGAGGGCCACCGCCACCCCCTCAGCGCTTAGCCTCGCGATCAGGTCGGTCAGCCCCGAAAGGGGCATGAGCCGGCCGCGCGAGAGCTCGCGATACAGCCCTTCCTTCTCCGCCTCGTACTGCTGCCACTCGTCGCGGCCGACGTCGCGTTTGAAGAGGATCGGGAAGATCTCGCTGTTGCGGCGGCCGTCGAGCCGCGCGCGGTCTGCCGTGGTCAGGGCCGGCAGGCCGTGCCGCTCGGCGAACACGCCGAACGCCTCGGCGTGCAACTGCATGTTGTCGACGATGGTGCCGTCGATGTCGAGGATGACGGCCTGCGGGTTAAAGGATGAGAGCACAGCCAATTATGGCAGGCTCTCATCCACTAGCGCGCGCAGGTCAGATGCCGGCCGCCGTCGATCGGGATGGTCTCGCCGGTCATCCAGCCCGCATCGTCCGAGGCGAGGAAGAGGATCAGCGCCGCCACCTCCTCCGGGCGGCCCGGCCGGCCGAGCGGGTGGGTGGTCTTCGAGCGTTCGAGAAAGGCGGCGTACTTCTCTTCGTCCATGCCGCCGCGGCGATGCAGGTTGGTCACGGTCACGCCGGGATTGACCGCGTTGACGCGCACGCTATCGGGGGCCCAGTCGGGCGCCGCGCACCGCGTGAGGTGATCGAGGGCCGCCTTGCTGGCGCAGTACACCGACACGCCGGCGAACGCGCGCAAGCCGTTGACGCTGGATACGTTGACGATCGCGCCCTTGCGCGCCTTGAGGTGCGGATAGGCGGCCCGCATCATCCGGAACGGCGCCCGGACGTTGATGTCCATCATCCGATCCCACATCTCGTCCGGCGTCTGATCGGTCGAAGCGGTCGCGATGATGCC
Source organism: Acidobacteria bacterium RIFCSPLOWO2_12_FULL_67_14b (assembly GCA_001768615.1). Lineage (GTDB taxonomy): Bacteria > Acidobacteriota > Vicinamibacteria > Vicinamibacterales > UBA2999 > 12-FULL-67-14b. The sequence goes on from MELE01000221.1 coordinate 6,454, forward strand.
GGCCGCGTTGACCAGCACGTCGATGCCGCCGGCGGCCGACACCACCTCACCGACGATCGCGTCGGGCGCCGCGGCGCCGGTGATGTCCGTCACGATCGTGAGCGCCGGCGGCGACGCCGGCACGATGGCCGCGATCTCGGCGGCCACGGCGTCGAGGGCGCCGCGGGGGCGTCCGACGGCGGCGACCCGGGCGCCGGCACGGGCCAGGGCGAGCGCGGTCGCGCGGCCGATCCCGCTCGAGGCGCCGGTGACGATCGCGACCTTGCCGGCGAAAGTCATGGCTCAGTCCCGGACGACGAAGGCGGACCGGCCCGAGTCGCCGACGAGCCGTCCATCGCGCACGGCGGTCACCCGCCAGAAGTAGGTCCCGGCCACGAGCGCGAAGTCCGCGGGCATGGTCAGCACCGGCTCGCGCAGGCTCTCGTGCGTGAACACCACGATGTCGATGTCGGTGGTCAACTCGATCTCGTAGTGATCGGCGGTCTTGATGGGCGTCCACGCGAATCGCTGCGGCGACGGTCCCACCGAATCGCGCGCGGGCGCGACCGGGTCGATCACGCCGGGGGGCTCCTGGACGCGAGGTGCAACCGACTGCCCGGCCGGCGACGAGCAGGCCAGGGCGACGGCCACGCACGAGACGAAGAGGCTATAGCGGAATGTTGCCATGTTTTTTGGGCGGGTTCTTGTCGCGCTTGTGATCGAGCGTGGCCAGCGCCTGCACGAGCTTCCCGCGCGTGTGCCGGGGCAGGATGACCTCGTCGATGTAGCCGCGCTCGGCCGCGACGTACGGGCTGGCGAAGCGCTCCCGGAATTCGGCCATCTTCTGCGCGCGCGTGGCCGCCGGATCGGCGGCCTTCTCGATCTCGCGCTTGTAGAGGATGTTGACGGCGCCCTCGGCGCCCATCACCGCAATCTCGGCGCTCGGCCACGCGTAATTGAAGTCGGTGCGGATGTGCTTGCTCGACATGACGCAGTAGGCGCCGCCGTAGGCCTTGCGCGTGATCACGGTGATCTTCGGCACGGTGGCCTCCGCGAACGCGTAGAGCAGCTTCGCGCCGTGGCGGATGATACCGCCGTACTCCTGCACCGTACCGGGCAGGAAGCCCGGCACGTCCTCGAACGTGATCAGCGGAATGTTGAAGGCGTCACAGAAACGAACGAAGCGTGCGCCCTTCACCGATGCGTTGATGTCGAGCGTGCCCGCCAGGAAGGCCGGCTGGTTGGCGACCACGCCGACGGGCCGGCCGCCGAGCCGCGCGAACCCGACGATGATGTTCTTCGCGTAGTGCTGGTGCGCTTCCAGGAAGTAGCCGTCATCGGCGATGGTGTGGATGAGATCCAGCATGTCGTAGGGCTGGTTCGGCGCGGCCGGCACGAGCGAGTCGAGCGCCTCGTCGTCGCGATCGGGCGGGTCCTCGGTGGCCGCGCGCGGCGGATCGTCGAGGTTGTTGCCGGGCATGAACGACAGCAGCTCGCGGATCAGCGCGATGCACTCGGCGTCATCGTCGGCCGCGAAGTGCGCGACGCCGCTCTTCTCGTTGTGGGTCATCGCGCCGCCGAGGTCTTCCTTGGTCACGTCTTCGTGCGTGACCGTCTTGATCACGTCGGGCCCGGTCACGAACATGTAGCTCGTCTGCTTCACCATCACGATGAAGTCGGTGATGGCGGGCGAATAGACGGCGCCGCCGGCGCACGGCCCCATGATCGCGGAGATCTGCGGCACCACGCCCGAGGCCAGCGTGTTGCGCAGGAAGATGTCGGAGTAGCCGCCGAGCGACACCACGCCCTCCTGGATACGCGCGCCGCCCGAGTCGTTGAGGCCGATGATCGGCGCGCCGATGCGCACCGCCATGTCCATCACCTTGCAGATCTTGGCCGCGTTGGTCTCCGACAGCGAGCCGCCGAACACGGTGAAGTCCTGCGCGAACGCGCAGGCCACCCGGCCATGGATGCGGCCGTGGCCCGTGACGACGCCGTCACCCGGGACGATCTGTTCCTCCATCCCGAAATCCACGCAGCGATGCGTCACGAGCTGGTCGACCTCTTCGAACGTGCCGGGGTCGAACAGGCGGGTCATGCGCTCGCGCGCCGTCAGCTTGCCCTGGTCGTGCTGCTTCTTGAGGCGCGCCTCCCCGCCGCCGAGCCCGGCGAGGCGCTGCCGCTCGTTCAGCCGTTCGATCGGGTTCATCCTGCCATCACCGGATTGCCGAGCGTGCCGACGCCGTCCACCTTGACCATCATGCGGTCCCCGGGCACGAGCGGTCCCACCCCGGACGGGGTGCCCGTGGTGATCACATCGCCGGGGTTGAGGGTCATGAACCGCGTCACGTGCTCGACCAGGAACGGCACCGGGAAGATCAATTCGCGGGTATTCGAATGCTGACGCCGTTCCGCATTCACCCACCCTTCGACCCCGAGCGCCGACGGGTCGAGGCCCACCGCGATGCAGGGCCCGAGGGGGGCGAAGGTGTCGAACCCCTTCGCGCGCGAATACTGGACGTCTTTGGCCTGCAGCTCGCGCGCCGTCACGTCGTTGAGACACGTGATGCCGAGCACGTAGTCCATCGCCTGGTCCGCCTTCACGTTCGAGGCACGGCGGCCGATCACGACCGCCATTTCGGCCTCGTGCTCGATCCGCCCCGCCCACGCGGGCACGCGGATGGGATCCTCGGGGCCGACCACCGACGAGGCCGGCTTGAGGAACACGAGCGGCTCCTCCGGCAGCTTCTTCTTCATCTCCGCGGCATGGTCCTTGTAGTTGAGGCCGATGCACACGACGATCGAGGGCTGCACGGGCGCCAGCAGCTTGAACGGCGGATCGGCGGGGATCTCTTCGCCGGGCTCGTAGTGGCCGAAGATGTCGCCGCGGACCCAGAAGAACGTGCCGCCACGCTCGACCGCGTAGCGCCCGCCCATACCATGCTTCAGTCGATAGATTCTGTCCATGTCGCTCCATCGGGGCTTGAGGCCTGGGGCTTGGGACTTGAAACACAAGCCCCAAGTCTCAAGCCTCAAGCCGTCACTGCCGTGCGGTTTCCTCCGCGCGGTTTGATTGCGGGCTCACGTTCTGCGGATCCGCCTTGTCGACCGCCACCACGACGTAGACATAGCGCACGCCCGGCCTGACCTCCGTGTCGCGGTAATTCGTGCCGGCGATGGCGGCGGTGGTGAGCGCCTGCAGTTTGTCACCGGGCGCTTCGCCGCGCAACACGAGGTAGCCGGCCAGGTCGGGCTCGGTGTTGGGTTCCCAAATCAGGTTGACGACGCCGGCGCTGCCGATCGCCGCCAGTGATTTCGGGGCGGCGGGCGGGAAGGTGTCGCGTGGCGTCACGCACGTGACGGGCGACGCCGGGCCCTGCACCACGACGCCAAACACGTTGTCCACCGGGCGAACGACAAAGCAGCGCTCCGTACCGAACGACACGCCCTTGATCGACAGCGTCGTGACGGCCACGGCCTGAGGCGTGAGCGGCTTGGGCAGCGCGAGCGCCAGCGGATCCTCCGGAGCCGGCGCCGCGGGCACCTCGTAGACGTGATACGTCGTCGCCTCGGAATTGAAGCCGAGCGACTTCGCCACGAGCGGAGCCGGCTCGGGGGGCGCCGCGGGCGTCACGTTGCCCGGCGACGTGTTGGCGGGCTTGCCCACCGCAGCTCCCGCCAGTATTGCCGGGAGCGACGGTGGCGGCGGAGGTGGGGCCACGAACGTCGCGGTCCGCGCATCGGGGGCGGGCGGCCACGTGAGGGTCATCTCCGTCTCGGTGAAGGTGATTTCGGGAGCGCCCGCCGCCGCGCTCGCCGGATCGAGCGGCACCGACACCGGCGTCGACGGCACGGCGGCCCTGCCGCGCGGGCTCACGGCGATCACGAAGTAATGCCGGCGCGGCAGCTCCGTGGGCGCGGGCGCCACGAGCGGCCGGGGCGCAGGTTCGGCTTCCTCCGCCACCGGCGCGGCCGGCGGCGTGCCCTTCTTGACCGGCAGTTCGACCGGCGTCCGGGCCTCCGCCGTCAGGGTTTCCTTCACGACGGCGGTGGCGCCTCGATCGACGCCGGGCACCTGCGGCAGCGGCGGCAGCGGTGTGCCGTCTTTCGCCGGCGGCAGCTCGGGGAGGATCGGCCGCACCGGCAGCGTCGCGATAAGCGTCGCGACTTCACGCTGCTCCTCGGTTTCGGGCGGGCGCGTCGAGGTCACCGCGTAGACCTCGAGCGACGCGACGTCCGACGGCTGCTGGCCGTCGACGTTGGTTGCCGGCACCGTGAACGACAGGTAGACCTCGTCGCCGGCGCGCAGCGCGGCGACGCTGCCGACCTGCGCGGGCACGCGCGGAAACGGGGCCAGCGGCGGGCCCTTCTTGCCGCACGCGGCCGCTACAACGATCACAATGATCGCTGCTGCAGCGCCTGCCCTGAGCGAGCATCGGCGCGGTGGCACCGCAGCGATGCGAGTCGAATGGGTCACAGGATGTAGCGGGAGAGGTCTTCGTTCTTGACGATGTCGGCGAGCATGCGGCGCACGTACGTCGCGTCGATCGTCACCGACTTGTCCTCGAGCGTCGGCGCGTCGAACGACACCTCGTCGAGCAGGCGCTCCATCACCGTGTGCAACCGGCGGGCGCCGATGTTCTCGGTCCGCTCGTTGACGATGGTCGCAAACTCCGCGATGGTGGCGACGCCGTCGTCGGTGAACCGGAGGTCGACGCCCTCGGTCGCCAGCAGCGCGATGTACTGCTTGACGAGTGCGCTCTTCGGCTCGGTCAGGATGCGCACGAACTCAGCCTGGCCGAGCGGCTCGAGCTCGACCCGGATCGGGAAGCGGCCCTGCAGCTCGGGGATCAGATCCGACGGCTTCGAGACGTGAAAGGCGCCGGCGGCGATGAACAGGATGTGGTCGGTGCGCACCATGCCGTGCTTGGTGTTGACCGTCGTGCCTTCCACGATCGGCAGAATGTCGCGCTGCACGCCTTCGCGGCTGACTTCCGGCCCGTGGCTGCCCTCGCGGCCGGCGATCTTGTCGATCTCGTCGACGAAGATGATGCCGGCCTGCTCCACGCGCTCGACCGCCGCGGCGGCGACCGCTTCCATGTCGATCAGCTTCTGCTCTTCTTCCTGCGTCAGCCGCTCGCGGGCCTCGGCCACCGTCACGCGGCGGCGCTTGGACCGGCCCTGGAACAACCCGGGCATCATGTCGCGCAGGTTGACGCCGACTTCTTCCATCGACGAACCGGTGATGAACTCGATCGACGGGAACGACTTTTCCTGCACGTCGACTTCGACGACGCGATCGTCGAGGCGGCCGTCGCGCAGCTGCTCGCGCATGCGCTGGCGGGTCCCGTGCATCTCGTCGCGGATGCGGCCCGGATCCTCGTCGGGCGCGCCCGGGCGCGGCGGCAGCAACAGGTCGAGCAGCCGCTCCTCGGTGTTGAGCTCGGCCTTGGCGTGCACCTCTTCGATCCGCTCGTCGCGGACCATGTTCACGGCGAGCTCGACCAGGTCGCGCACCATCGACTCGACGTCGCGGCCGACGTAGCCGACCTCGGTGAACTTCGACGCTTCCACCTTGATGAACGGCGACTGGGCCAGGCGCGCCAGCCGGCGCGCGATCTCGGTCTTGCCGACGCCGGTCGGCCCGATCATCAGGATGTTCTTCGGCGCCACGTCTTCGGCCAGCTCCGCGGGCAGCTTCTGCCGGCGGAGGCGGTTGCGCAACGCGATGGCCACGGCCCGCTTCGCCTTGGCCTGGCCGACGACGTACTTGTCGAGCTCGGCCACAATTTCCCGCGGCGTGAGGGAGTCGATCGAAGTGGACGTGCGCTCAGGGAGGGAAATCGACACGGCTAGAGTTCTTCGACGGTGACGTGGCTGTTGGTGTAAATGCAAATCTCGGCGGCGATGGCCATCGCGCTTTCGGCAATCTCGCGCGCGCCGAGCGTCGTGTGTTTCGCCAGCGCCTTGGCCGCCGCCTGCGCGAACACGCCGCCCGAGCCGATGCCGATGATGCCCTCGTCCGGTTCGATCAGGTCGCCGGTGCCCGACAGCAGGAACATCGACCGGCGATCGACGACGATCAGCATGGCCTCGAGCCGCCGCAGCGCGCGATCGGTCCGCCAGTCCTTGGCCAGCTCCACCGCCGACCGCTCGAGGTTGCCGCGATACTGTTCCAGCTTCGCCTCGAAACGCGCGAACAACGCAAACGAGTCGGCGGCCGACCCGGCAAACCCGGCGAGGATGTTGTCGTTGTACAGCCGCCGGATCTTCCGGGCGGACTGCTTGACGACCGTGTTGCCGAGCGTGACCTGGCCGTCGCCGGCCAGCACCGCGCGATCGTCCCGGCGAACGGCCAGGATCGTCGTGGCGTGGAAGGTCGACTCCATCTCCGTAGTGTCTCACACCGACTGGCGTCGATACAGGACAGGGGCCCCCGCGATCGGAGGATTTCCGAAGAAAAACCCCGGCCGGGCGCTGGCAGGGGCATTGCTTCCGCACCGGGTACGGACGTGTGATCGTCCTCAATCCAGAGCGTGCCAGCGCTTCGAGGAGCTCGTCATGAATCGGTCCATCGTTGCGATCCCCCTGCTCGCGGCGATCTGGCTTGGCTCGCCCACGCCTGCCTCAGCCCAAGATCCGGAACCCGCCACGCCGGTGCTCACCCCGCCGCGCATGGCGCTGCCACGGCCCGTCGAGAAGCCCGCGCGCGTCGAGCAACCGCGAGCCGTCGAACCTCCCGCGCCCAACCGCGCGTCCAGCGACGACCAACAACGCGGCCGCCGCGGCGGCCGGGACAATGGCC
>MELE01000221.1:13304-41818 GCA_001768615.1 Acidobacteria bacterium RIFCSPLOWO2_12_FULL_67_14b
GCGCGCCAGACCTACCGCTGGAGCCCGCTCGCCTACGCACCCTGGTCCTGGATCTACGGGTCGGTGGGCTTTTCGAACTACGGCTACTACTCGTACGGCAACTACGGGCCGTACGGCTACGGAGGATACGGCGGCTACGGCGGTTATGGCCCCAACGGCCGTTCGACGACGTTCGATACGGGGAGCGTGCGGCTGAAGATCCGGCCGCGCGACGCTGAGGTCTTTGTCGACGGGTACTACGCGGGACGGGTGGACGACTTCGACGGGACATTCCAGTCGCTCCGTCTCGAGCAGGGCGGGCACAAGATCGAAGTGAAGCTGCCCGGCTTCGAGACCCTGGAACTGGACATTCACGTCCAGCCGAACCGGACGATCACGCTGCGCGAAGATCTGATCCGGAGGCCGTGAACGACAAGAACAGGAGATCAGAAGATCAGGAGTTTGTTCTTCAAAAGAACTCCTCCTGATCTCTTGATCTCCCGTTGCGCCTAGGCCGCGCCCTCCCCGCAATCCGTCCCACTATTGGTCCCAGACTGCGCTAGTATCGGCGCAGGAAGTACTTACCACCGTTGCGTTCACGATGCTTGACCTCTGGCTTAGGGGGAGCCTTGATATGAACCTTGCCTTACGAGGATGGACCTTTACGATCGTCGTTGCCGCCACGCTGGCGCTGGCCGGCCAGCCCGGGTTTGCCCAGGGCGGATCCCCGCTCACGGGCCTGGTCACGGATGGTTCCGGCGGGGTTCTCCCCGGCGCTGACATCACCGTGAAGAACAACGCCACTGGCGAGACCTACGCCGCCGTGACCAACGGCGAGGTGGCCTTCACCATCCCGGCGCTCGTCAACGGGTCGTACGCGGTGACGGTCTCGCTGATGGGATTCAAGACGGCGATCTTGAGCAGCGTCACGGTCAACGCCGCCACGCCCGCCTCGGTCAGGGTGGCGCTCGACGTGGGCACGCTGACGGAGACGGTCGTGGTCCAGGCAGAGAGCAGCGCCATCGTCCAGTCGCAGTCGCCTGGCGTCACTTCGACGATGGACGTCAACCAGATCTCCAACCTGCCGCTCACCAGCCGCAGCGCGCTTGACTTCGTCATCAACCTGGCGGGCGTGAACACGCCCGGTGGCAGTCGCGATTCCACGGTGAACGGCCTGCCGCAGGGGTCGATCAACATCACGATCGATGGCATGAGCGTCCAGGACAATCAGCTCAAGACCACCGACGGCTTCTTCGCGCGCGTGAGTCCGCGCCTCGACGCCGTCGAGGAAGTCACCGTAAGCATGGCGGCGCAAGGGTCCGAGGCCACCGGGACCGGGGCCGTGCAGGTCCGCTTCATCACGCGCTCGGGCACCAACACGTTCCTGGGCAGCAGCTATTACTACCTGCGCCACTACCGCTTCAACGCCAACTCGTGGTTCAACAACCGCGACGGGCTGCCCAAAGCGCAGAACATCACGCATCAGCCCGGCACGCGCATGGGCGGCCCCATCGTCATCCCGCGACTCTTCGACGGGAGGAGCAAGGCCTTCTTCTTCTTCAATTACGAGGAGCAGCGGACGCCCGGCCAGCTCTCGCGGAACCGGAACATCCTGCACCCGCTCGCGCAGGCCGGCACGTTCCGGTACCTGGCCTCGGGTCAGACCCGGGAGGTCAACCTCCTCGCGCTGGCAGCCGCCAATGGACACCTGGGCTCCCTGGATCCGACGGTGAGCCGGATCCTCGGCGAGATCCGGACTGCGACCGGCACCACCGGACAGGTGTTGGATCAAACAGACCCGAACGTCCAGCGCTACACCTACCAGGTGACGACCGAGGGCCTGACGCGATATCCGACGGCCCGTCTCGACGTCAATTTGACCGACAGGCACCGGCTGTTCGGGAGCGTGAACGTCACCGATTTGCTCTCCACCCCCGACACCTTGAACAACAGCGAGCCGACCTTCCCCGGCTTCCCCGGCTCCGGCCACCAGGACTCGTTCCGCTACGCCACCCAGCTGTCGTTACGGTCCACCTTGAGTCCGAGCCTCGTCAACGAATTCCGTCTGGGCGGCACCGGCGGCGCGACGAAGTTCTCGCCGAACCGCACCCCGGCCTCATGGGATACTCTCGGCGGGCTTCAGCTCAATTTGAACGGCGCGTGCTGTGGCACAGGCATCGCCCTCACCAATGCCATGCCTGGGGGGAATACCAACCCGAACTACCAGGCGCGCGAGGCCTCGACGAAGGTGATCGAGAACACGCTCAACTGGATCAAGGGATCGCACAACCTGCAGATGGGCATGAACTTCGTCCAGGGCGACGTCTGGGTGATCAACCGGCAGCACGTGCCGGCGATCGGCTTCGGCATCGCGTCGGGCGACCCGGCCGACGCGATGTTCAACCAGGCGAACTTCCCCGGCGCGTCCACGGCCAACCTCAACGCCGCCCGCGGGCTCTACTCGCTGCTCACCGGCCGCGTCAACAGCATTACTGGCGAGGTCCGCCTCGACGAGAACACGGATCAGTACGCGTTCCTCGGCCCGAGCATCCAGCGCGCGCAGCTGCGCGACTATGGGTTCTTCGTCTCGGACACGTGGCGTTGGAAGCCGAACCTGACGATTACCGGCGGCTTGCGCTACGTGCTGCAGACACCCTTCTACCCGACCAACAGCAGCTACTCGAAGGCCACCGTCGAGGATGTCTGGGGCGTGTCAGGTGTCGACAATCTCTTCAAGCCCGGCGTGCTGAGCGGCCGCCGGCCGGTATTCACCCAGTTCGACAAAGGCGACCGGGCGTACAACACCGACTTCAACAACCTCGCGCCCAACATCGGCTTTGCGTGGACGCCGAGTGCGGAGTCGGGCCTGCTCCGCCGGATCCTGGGTCAGGACGGCGACAGCGTGCTCCGGGCGGGTTTCTCGATTGCCTTCAACCGTCCCGGCATGTCGGACTTCACCGGCGGCATCGACGACAACCCGGGCCTCCAGCTCAATGCGAGCCGGAGCCAGACGATCGGCAATCTGGGAACGCCCGGATCGATCTTCCTCCGCAACCCCGCCCAGCTCGGGCCGCCGGCATTTCCGCAGACCCGGGTGTATCCGATGACGGATCAGGTCACGGAGGACGTGCACATCTACGATCCCGACTTGCAGGTGCCGTGGGCGCGGACGTGGACGGCCGGCTGGCAGCGCAAGATCCCGGGCAACATGGCCTTCGAGGTCCGCTACGTCGGCACGCGCGGCGGCGATCAGTGGGAGGAATACAACTACAACGAGGTCAACATCGTCGAGAACGCTTTCATCGACGAGTTCCGGCGGGCCCAGCAGAACCTGGCTGCCAACGTGGCCGCGGGCCGCGGCGGCACGTTCCGCTACTTCGGGGAAGGGACGGGCACCTCGCCGCTACCGACCTTCCTCGCGTACTTCAGCGGCTTGCCCGCCTCGCAGGCGGGCGACGCGTCGCGCTACACGTCGACGCTGTTTGCCAACAGCACATTCGTCAACCCACTGGCGCGGTTCAACCCGCAGCCCTTTGTCGCCGCCAACGCGCTCGATGCCGACGCGGCACGCCGCGACAATGCGCTGAGGGCCGGACTGCCCGCCAACTTCCTGGTCGTCAATCCGGACCTGCTGGGCGGCGCCGAGATCACGGGCAACGGCGGCGGCACGCGCTACCACTCGCTGCAGCTCGAGCTGCGCAAACGCCTCTCGGCGGGGTTGCAGTTCCAGAGCAGCTACGTCTTCGGCCGGTCGCAGATCGCGAACTTCTTCTCGTTCCGCCAGCCCTGGGAGATGGGCACCGACACGGGCGGCGAGGGTGGCGTGACGCACGCATTCAAATCCAACTGGGTCTACGACCTGCCGTTCGGCCGCGGCCAGAGGTTTGCCAGCAACGCCGGCGGGTTCCTCGACCGCCTGGTGGGGGGCTGGAGCGTCGATGGCATCGCGCGGATCCAGACGGGACGCCTGATTGATTTCGGCAACGTCCGGCTGGTCGGCATGTCGGAACAGGAATTCCGCAAGACCTTCAACCTGCGGTTCGACGACGCGGGCCGTGCCGTCTACATGCTGCCGCAGGACATCATCGACAACACAGTCGCTGCGTTCTCGGTCAGCGCCACGTCGCCGAGCGGCTACGGCGCCCTTGGAGCACCGACCGGCCGCTACCTGGCGCCGGCCAACGGTCCGGATTGCATCGAAATCGGGCAGTCCGAAGTGGATAACCCTGCCACCGGCCACGGCGACTGCGGGGATCGCGAGCTCGTCACGACCGGACCACCGCAGGTGCGATTCGATCTGAGCATCGTCAAGCGCGTGAGCATCGTCGGGCGGGTCAGGGCCGAGTTCCGAACCGAGCTGCTCAACGCGTTCAATCGGCCGTGGTTCGTGCCGGTCGGGCTGCCGACGGGCAACGCGCCGTACACCAGTTTCGACAGCTTCCGAGTGACGGCGCTCGCGGGCGAGACGACCAGCCGCGTCATTCAACTCGTGACACGCGTGACCTGGTAGGGGCGATCAGACAACGGGGTCGTGAGCGTCGGGCGCAAGTGCCGACGCTCACGGGACCCCCGTCAGGCGACGGCCTGAAGCCGAAATGCTCCGCCGCTGAGCCATGGCCTGTGCGGATGCGGAGGTGACGCCCCCAACCGGTGGGGCGCTAAGTGCCACCCTCGCACGATTGGTCGTCTTCATCAGCGCTCCTCGCTGTTCTGGCTGTTGCGGCCGAAGTAGAGATACAGCGGAATGCCGGCCGCCATCACGGCGAGGCCTGCCAGCGTCGTGTACGGCGCCGAGTACACGCCGTTGATCACGGTGGCGGTGCCGACGATCACGAACAGCGCCGGCGTGAACGGATAACCAAGCGCCTTGAACGGGCGCTCGGCATTCGGCTCGCGGCTGCGCAGCACGAAGACCGCGGCGACCGCGACCGTGGCAAACAGCGTGACCGCAAACCCCGTATAGGTGGTGAGCGTGTCGGCCGAGCCCGACATGATCAGGATGCTGGCCCAAATGCCCTGCGCAATGATGGCGACCGAGGGCGTGCGGAACCGCGGGTGCACGCGCGCGGCCGCCGGCAGGAAGACGCCGTCGCGGGCCATCGCGTAATAGACACGAGGTCCGGCGAAGATATTCGCGCTGACGCTCGCCAGCAGGCTGACGATCGACACGATACCCATGATGTTGCCGGCGGCCGATCCCAGGACCTTGTCAGCCACGACATCGAGCACGCTGCCCTGGACTTTTGCCAGCTCGCCGACGGGCATCACGTACAAGTACAGCGCGTTCAGCAGCAGGTAGACCACGATCACCAGCCCGGTGCCCAACGCCAGCGCCTTCGGCACGTTGCGGCCCGGGTCGCGGATCTCCTCCGCCATGTACGACGCGGCGTTCCAACCCGAGTAGGTGAACATCACGGCGAGCAATGCCAGGAGCCAGGACGACGCCGCGACCGGGCCCGCCACCTCCCGCATGTTGGCGACGGACCCGGCGCCGAGCGAGAAGCCGGCCGCAATGAAGATCATCAGGGCCGACACCTTCAGCACCGCCAGGAAGTTCACCAGCAAGCGGCCAGGCCCGACACCGCGGTAGTGCACGTACGACAACGCGGCCACCGCGAGGATGGCCAGCAGCGTCCGCCGGGAAATCGTCAGCGGGAAGTACGGGAGCGGAATGACCAGGAACGGCGTGTGATCGGCGGCGCCGGGAAAGAACCGATCGAGATAGAAGACCATGACGATCGATTGGGCGGCGATGGCCCCGGCAAAGCCGGCGACGAATGACACCCAGCCGGTGAGAAACCCCGCCAGCTGGCCGTATGCCGCGCGCAGGTAGACGTACTCGCCGCCGGCTCTCGGCCTGAGGGCCGCGAGCTCGGCGTAGGCCGACGCCCCGCAAAACGCGAGCACGCCGCCGGCGAGCCAGATACCCAGAAAGAGCCACGGGTTCGGGACGCCCGCCGCGATCAGCGGCGGCGTGAAGAGGATGCCGCCGCCAATGACGTTTGACACAATGATCGCCGCCGCATCGAGCGGGCCAAGGCGGCGTTCCAGGGACGTTGCAGCAGCGGGTGTCGCCATCGGCGCCGATTATATGGTGCCTTGGGTGCGTACGGTGCCTGAGGTGCCTAGGGGTTGGTGCCTAGGTGCTTAGGTGCTTAGGTGCTTAGGTGCTTAGGTGCGGGGGCTTGGCCGTCGTCGAGAGAAGCAAAAGCCCAAGGACCACACGGCGAGGACCACGAGTGTAAACGTCTGCGGGCGGTGGTGGCTCCACGGAATCCGGAACGCGCGATAGCTCAGGTGACCATTCCCCAATCGGATGGTCTCGATGAGCCCGGCCCAGACTTGGCCCACAGCCACGACCGCGACAGCTAGGGCAATCGAGGCGAGCACGGCCGCGACCACGGTCGGAACAGTTTCGCCGCCAAAGCGATTCGCAATCCGGCGAGTCAGCATGAAGCCGGCGAGCAGGCACAGCGTCGCCATCGGGATGTTGACGAGCCAGTCGAAGCCCCGTTGGTCCAGTTGACTCCGAGCGGTCACGACGTCGGCGATGGCTAAACCGCGAGCGGTCGCCAGTCCGGCGAACAACGAGGCCTCACATGCCTCCCGCGTCCCGCGCCACCCGGGCTTGTAGCCCTCCGCGTCGGCAAACCGGATCGCAAGGTCTTCAGCCATGCGCACGTCGTCAAGCAACGTGGTAACGGAGCCCGGGTGAGCGGCGGGCCAGTCGCAAGCCGCGATCACTGGCCGATGTTGGCAGCCAATGGAAACAACGAGCACGATGAGTGCACTTGCACCGGCACCTCTGGCACCAACCCTTAGCTTAGGCACTGAGGCACCGTACGCACCCCAGGCACCTTGGTTGTTATCTGGTGAGCAGCTGTCGATCGATGGGATATTCGGCGAGCTTGGCCCAGACCTTCGAGCCCTGCTTCAGGAAAATCTCCACCCTGGCATCCACGAACTCCTTGTTCTGGAGCATCTGCATGCGCGGTTGCTCGCCGGTATAGCCGAGCGTGGAGCGCATGACGAGGGGTGAGGTGCCGGCGCCGGGCGCCAGCGGCTGTTCCCGGGTGATGGCCCAGCCGAAGTACTCGCCCCACATTTCCTGTTCGCCGACGCGCCTGAAGATGGCGTTGATCTGGATCGATTGCAGCGGCGCGGCGCCCTTGTTGCGAAGCTTCAACGAGACGCTCGGCACCAGCTTGTTCTTCCCGCCCTCGATGATGCCATCGTCGAACCAGCCGGTGACCACGTCGATGGGTTCGAGCGAGGCGACGGCATCCACCGAGGAGCCGCAGCCCGCGGTCACGAGAGTGAGCAGGGCCGCCATGGCCACACAGGTCGGGCGGGTCGGGCGGGTCGGGCGGGTCGGGCGGGTGAGGAGGGATGCCATACGGTCATTGTAAGACACCGGCCCCTCCGTGAAAGTTCCGCTAGAACTGACCGATCGCGACCCGTTTGCGGGCCTCGTCCTTGTCGATCTTCCCGGCCCGGTAGGCCAGCAGGTCGCTGCCCTTGATGCGGTAGATCATGGTGACGATCTCTTCGAACGGATCCTGCGGCGCCAGCGTGTCGCGCGGCTCGTTGTCGCGCGCGGCCACGGTGAGCCATTGCTCGGGGGCAATCGCCATCGGCGCGCTGTAGTCGATCATCGCGTCCACCAGCGCGCGCGTGACGGCCTCGGTATAGGCCCGGTTCGGATCCGTCGCCGCCGCGGGCGGCGCCGGTCGGGCCGCCATGGCGCCGACGGTGCCGTCGGGCAGCACGCTGCCCGGCGCGACCACCGGGTCGCCGCCCTTGCTGACCTGCCGCGGCAACGGGCCCGCGGGACCGGCCTGCCGTTCCAGCTGCTTCACGGCGCGATCGAGCAGGGCGCGCGTCGCGGGATCGGTGAGGCCCTGCAGATGCTTCCGGAGGTCCAAGATCGCGGTCTGCGTCGCCGCGTCGTCCTGGTCCAGCATCATGCGCAGGCTCCACGCCATGCTCTGCCGCAGCATCGGCACCTGCACGTCGAAGTAGACGCCGTAGCCGTCGAGGAACACGCCCCGCGCCTGCGCCTCGCCGGCGAGCATGAACACGCCGGGCATGACGTTGAAGATCTCCTGGTTGAGCCGCTTGACGCCGTAGTCCACGGCCCGGGCCAGCGCGCCTTCCATCACGTAGATGTGATGGCGCATCTCGCCCATGTCAATTGGCTTGGCCGGCTCCTGCCCCGCGACCGGGGCGGCGGCGGCGACCGCCGCCAGGATGACCCACGTTGTGATCTGCTTCTTCATGTCTGTTCTCTACTGCTGGGGGGTTCCCGAAGCACGAATGACGTAATTCAGCATCCGCCGCTGCCGATCGATTTCGCCCTCCGACTGTCCGAAGAGCTGCTGGATCTTGACGAGGTCGGCCTGGCGCTGGATGTTGACGTCCCGGTTGAACTGCGTGAGGCGCAGTGCGAGCTCGCGCTGCTGCCGGTCTTCGCTCGCCTGCAGCAGTTCCTGCACGCGCCGCACCGTCGCTTCGTCGGCGCCCGATCGCGACGCCGCGCGAACGGTGTCGGCGCCGCCGCGGCCCGAGCGGATCTCCTCGCGCAGTTGTTGCTCGAGCGACACGAGCGCCGCCTTCCAATTCTCGCCCTCGGCGGCCAGGCCCGCGGTGACCGGCGCGACCGGGACCGCGGCGTTGGCCGGCGCCATCCAGCCCGTGGTCACCACGAACCCGTCGGCGCCGGAGCGCACCTGGACGTTCGCGACGCCCACCGCCACGGCCAGCACGAGGATCGCCGCGGCGGCCTGCGCCCACACCGGCACGGTGTTCCACCATTGGACGGGGCGCAACACGGTCGCGGGCGGCTGCCCGCCGGGGCGCTGAACGACCGTGAAGCCCAGGTCGATCACCGGCGGCGCCCACGACTTCAGCACCGCGCGCACGTCCGACAGCGCGGCGAGCTCGCCGCCGCACGTCCCGCACGCCTGCAGATGTCGCTCGATCCCGGCCCGGGCCGCCGCGTCGACCTCGTCGTAGAGGTAGGCGACCAGCGTTTCGTTGTCGATGTGACTCATCTCGCTCATGATGCTCGTCCGCTATTGAGGCTCGTCATGCCCCGGCTTTCGAGGTGCTTCCGCAGCACGCTCAGACCCTGATATAAACGCGTCTTCACGGTGCTCAGGGGGCAACCCTGGAGCTCCGCGATCTCCTGAAACGTGAGGCCGTGGTATTCCTTCAGCACGATGGCCGTGCGCTGTTCCTCCGGAAGCTGCTTCATCCCCTCGGCCACGATGCGGCTCATCTCCTGCCGGGCCACCAGGTCTTCGATCGACTCGACCGGGCCCTGTTCGGCGGCCAGCTCGATGACGTCCACGCCTTCGGGCATGTCGACCACCGGGGTCCGTTTCTTGCGCCGAATCCAGTCACGGCAGAGGTTCAGCGCAATTCTGTAGAGCCAGGAAGAAAATTTCGCCTGGCCCTTGAACCCGGGCAGGGCCCGGAAGGCCCGGAGGAAGGTCTCCTGGGCCACATCCCGCGCATCCTCGTCCCGGCCGAGGACGCGGTACGCCAAGGCATAGATCGGCCGTTCCCAGCGCAAAACCAGCTGGTTGAAGCTGTCGACGTCGCCAGCCATGGACTTGGCGACGAGCTCCTCGTCGGTCGCTACCATCCGGGACGTTTCACGAATCTCTCAAGCTATTGTGTAGGACTCCAGACCCCCTCCGAAAGTCGGAAACTGGCCGTCTAAGGTCAGTTGAGCAATTGCGCCGGACGGCTTTCAGCATAAAATATCGGCCGTAGAGACACTTAGTGGGCGTGAACTTTCCTAACGACGAGATCTTTCTTACCACCGAAGAGGTCCTGGAATACCTCCAGGTCAACCTCCGTACGGTCTACCGGCTGATTAAGGCCGGCAAGATCCCGGCGGTCAGGGTGGGCCGGCAATGGCGGTTCCGCAAGCGGGACATCGACGCCTGGCTGGATACGCAGCGCCCGCGGGGCGAGCGGGCGCCCTCGGCCGCGGTGTCGGACAAGCCCCAGCCCCGCGAGGGGCGGTCGCGCGTCCTGGTGGTCGACGACGAGTCGAGCATCCGGGAGCTGCTGTCGAAGACCCTGGCGCTGGCCGAATACGACGTCGACACGGCGCCCGACGGACGCGCCGCGCTCGAGCGCCTGCGCCTCGGCAACTACGACCTGCTGATCGCCGACCTGAAGATGCCGGGGATGGACGGGCTCACGCTGATCCGCGAGGCGAAGCGGCTGAAGACGGACCTGCCGGTGATCATCATCACGGGCTTCTCCACCGAGTCGAGCGCCATCGAGGCGGTCAACCTCGGCGTGGCCGGCTACCTGACCAAGCCGTTCCGCGTGCCGCAAGTGCTGGCGGCAGCGGCCCGCGCGCTGGGGGAGTAAATCTCCGGCTCGGCGCTTCCACCTTCGCGCCGCGGCGCTACGGCGGACAAGTCGCCGCCTCGTAGGAGTCGCGCCTTTGGCGCTCGTCGGACTCGGCCTTCGGCCTCCTGAGATCCCACGAACGAAGTGAGTCCCACGAGGGCGAAGCCCGAGTCCCAGGAGCGAGCCGAAGGCGAGCGACTCCCACGAGGCGGCGGAGCCGCCGAGTCCCAAGAATGATTCAGCTGCAAGACGTCACCAAAGCGTTTGGCGAGAAGACGCTGCTCGAGCACGTGACCTGGCAAGTCGGCGACCGCGACCGCGTCGGGCTGTGCGGGCCCAACGGCGCCGGCAAGACGACGCTGCTCAAGATGCTCGCCGGGCTCGACGAACCCGACAGCGGCGCCATCCAGAGGCCGAACGCCCTCACGTTCGGGTACCTGCCGCAGGACGGCCTCTCCCACAGCGGCCGCACCGTCGTCGACGAAGCCAGCCTCGCGCTCAAGCCGCTGCTCGAACTCAAGGCCGAGATGCACGCGCTCGAGGAGCGGCTCGGTGATGCCGGGGTCGCCGAAGCCGAGCACGAGGCGCTGCTCCACCGCTACAGCGAAGTGCAGGACCGCTTCCGGCTGTCGGACGGTTATCAGATCGAACTGAAGGTGGCGACGGTGCTGCGCGGGCTCGGGTTCGAGCCGGCCGTGCAGGACCAGCTCACCGATCACCTGTCGGGCGGATGGCAAATGCGCCTCGCGCTCGCCAAGCTGCTCTTGAGCGAACCGGACCTGCTGCTGCTCGACGAGCCCACCAACCACCTGGATCTCGAGGCGCGCAACTGGCTCGAGGAATACCTCGTCGCCTATCCGCATGCGGTGATCCTCGTCTCGCACGATCGCTATTTCCTCGACACGGTGGTCACGCACATCGCCGACCTGTCGCTGCGGACGATCACCGATTACCATTGCAACTACTCGAAGTACCTCGAGCAACGCGACGCGCGGCTCGAGCGGCTGCGCGAAGCCAAGCGGCGGCAAGACGAGGAGGTACAGCGCGTCGAGGAATTCATCAACCGCTTCCGCTACCAGGCCACCAAGGCGGCGCAGGTGCAGAGCCGCATCAAGATGCTCGAGAAGGTCGAGCGCATCGAGGTGCCGCCCGAGCGGAAACGGATCCACTTCCAGTTCCCCGCCTCGGCGCGCAGCGGCCGGATGGTCCTCGAGCTGAAGGGCGTGCGCAAGGCGTACGGCGACAAGGTGGTACTGGACAAGGTGGACCTGCACATCGAGCGCGGCGATCGCATCGCGCTCGTCGGCCCCAACGGCGCCGGCAAGTCGACGCTGATGCGGACGCTCTCGGGGGAAGAGCCGGCCGATGCCGGCACGCGCACCGAAGGCCACCAGGTGGTGATGCAGTACTTCGCGCAAGACGAGGCCACGCGGCTCGATCCGTCGCTGACGGTGTACGAGACGCTGTCGGCCGGATCGCCCCACACGATGGTGCCGGCCATCCGCAATATCCTCGGCGGCTTCCTGTTCTCGGGAGACGACGTCTACAAGAAGGCGGGCGTGCTGTCGGGCGGCGAGCGGACCCGGCTGGCCGTGGCGCGCATGCTGTTGCGGCCGTCGAACACGCTGCTGCTCGACGAGCCGACCAACCACCTCGACATCGATTCGAAGGAAGTGCTGCTCGACGCCCTCGCCGACTACGGCGGCACGTTGATCTTCGTGTCGCACGATCGCTACTTCGTGGAGCGGCTCGCGACCAAGATCGTCGAGGTCGGCCACGGGCGCGCGCGCATGTATCCGGGCACCTACGAATCGTTCTTGTGGAGCAAATCGCACGCCCACGAGAAGGCGGTGGTCGCACCGCCGGCGCGCAAGGCGAAGGCGGCCCCACCCCCGAAACCCGTGCAGACCTACGACGATCGGAAGAAGGATGGGGCGGAGAAGCGGAAGCGCGAGCGCGCGTTCAAGGCGCTGAAGGATCGCGTGGCGGACCTCGAGGCGCGCATCGCCGATCGCGAGAAGGCCATCAAGGACGTCGAACGGGAAATGGCCGCGCCCGACTTCTACGCCGACCACGAAAAGTCCAAGCCCGTGCTCGCCCGGCACCAGGCGCTCATGTGGGAAGTCGGCGAGCTGCTCAGCCAATGGGAGATGCTGCAGGCCAAGTTTGAATCGTCCGCGGATTGACGATTTTCGTAAGCCGATTACATTTTTGTCATCAAGCCGGAAGCTGGGTCATAATACAAATTCTGTAATCGCAACGACTTAGAGCGTTAGGTCGTTTATTTGTGCGGGGCACGAGCTTTGCTCAATCCCGCCACGGCAGCTGATGCTGATGCCAAGGCGCGCGACCAGGACCCCACGGCAAACGGACGTGTTTTTCCGCCACATGGTGGGAAACATGAGGAATGGTGTGCTCGCGATCACGCGCGACGGCGACGTCGTGCTGGTCAATGAGGAGGCCTGCCGGCTGTTCCGCTTGCCGGCCGGCGACACGCTGGTCGGCCGGCCGTACGCGGACGTGCTTCGCGATCATCCGGACATCGTGCGCGTGCTGGGCGGCGCCTTCGGCATGGCGGCGCTGCCCAACCGCGCCGAGCTGCGCCTCAGGTCGACCGACACGGTGATCGGCTACACGCTGTCGCTGGTGCGGCAGCAAGACGGCGAGCCGGTGGGGGCGGCGCTGTTCTTCAAGGATCTGACCGACGTCGAGCAGATCGAGGAACGCGAGCGCCTGCGCGATCGGCTGGCGGCGGTCGGCGAGATGGCGGCGGTGATGGCGCACGAGATCAAGAACCCGCTCGCGGGCATCGAGGTGATGGCAGGGCTGCTGCGGCGCAAGACGAAAGACAACGTCGACGCCCAGACGCTCGTCGGCGAGATCATCAACGAAGCGAAGCTCGCCAACTCGATCGTGCAGGAAGTGCTGGCCTTCGTGCGCCCGGTCCGGCTCCAGCTGTATCCGACGTCGGTGGCCGACGCCCTGGGCAGCGCGCTGACGCTGGCTGACGGCGAGGCCGTGCGCGGCGGGATTGCCGTCAACCTGAGCGTGCCCACCGACCTGCCGCCGGTCGGCGGCGACTACCACCAGCTGACCCAGGTCTTCGCCAACCTCTTGATCAATGCGTACCAGGCGCTCGACGGCAAGGGCCGGATCGACCTGACCGCGCGGCTGGCGACCACGGCGGCCGAGGGCGCGCTCGTGCCCGACGGCTACCAGCCGGTCGCCTCCGTCGTGGTGGACGTGGCCGACAACGGGCCCGGCGTGGCGCCCGAGGTGGCCGAGAAGATCTTCAACCCGTTTTTCACCACCAAGCCCAAAGGCTCGGGCCTGGGCCTCGCCATTGTCCGCAAGATCGTGGACGCGCACGACGGCCGCATCGACATGACCTCGACCGAAGGCCGCGGCACCAGGTTTCGCGTGACGCTCCCCGTTGACCCGCGCACGCACGCTGCTTCGCACCCTTAACCGACACGGAGTTACCTGCCCATGGCCCGCATTCTCGTTGCCGACGATCACGACGCCCTCCGGCGGGGGCTGGCGCTCTCGCTGACCACCGCGGGACACGATGTGGAAGAGGCGCCCAACGGCAACGCCGCCATCGAACGCCTTCACGACGGCTACTACGACGTCGTCGTGAGCGACCTCAAGATGGGGGGCTCCGACGGCCTGGACGTGCTGCGGACCACCAAGACACTGCATCCCACGGCGGCGGTGATCCTGATGACGGCGTTCGGCTCGGTGACCACGGCCGTCGAGGCGATGAAGCACGGCGCGTTCGACTACGTGCAGAAGCCGTTCGAGCTCGAAGAGATGGAAGTGAAGGTCGAGAAGGCGCTGGAGCTCAAGCGCCTCCGCAACGAGCTGGACTACCTGCGCAACGAGCGCCACGAGAACTACGACTTCGATCGCATCGTCGGCGCCAGCGAAGCGCTGGCCCGCGTGCTGGGCGTGGTGAAGAAGGTGGCGAAAAGCAACTCGACGATCCTGATCCGGGGGGAAACCGGCACGGGCAAGGAGCTCGTCGCCGGCGCCATCCACCACAACTCGCTGCGCGCCTCCCGCAACTTCGTGAAGGTGAACTGCGCGGCGCTGCAGGAGAACCTGCTCGAGTCGGAGCTGTTCGGCCACGAAAAGGGCGCGTTCACCGGCGCCGATCGCCAGCGCATCGGCCGCTTCGAGCAGGCCGACGGCGGCACGCTGTTCCTCGACGAAATCGGCGACATGAGCACGAGCACGCAGGCCAAGATCCTGCGCGTGCTGCAGGAACACGAGTTCGAGCGGCTCGGCGGCACCCGCACCATCCGCGTCGACGTGCGGCTGATCGCCGCGACCAACCGCGACCTGTCGGCGATGGTGGCCGCCGGGCAGTTCCGCGAGGATCTCTATTACCGTCTGAACGTGGTGTCGGTGGAGACGCCGCCGCTGCGGGAGCGGAAGGACGACATCCTGCCGCTCGCCACCCACTTCATCCGCAAGTTCGGCAGCGAGCTGAAGAAGCGGCTCGATGGGCTCGACACCGAGGCGCAAAAGCTGCTGGTGCGCTACAACTGGCCCGGCAACATCCGCGAGCTCGAAAACGCCATCGAGCGCGCGGCGCTGCTGGCGGAGGCGGCGACCATTACCTCGGGCGACCTGCGCCTGGGCGACTTCGCGCCGGCCGGCGCCTCGAAGGACTCGCAGAGCGTGGTCAAGATCCCGCCGACGGGCATCGCCCTGGAAGACATCGAGCGCCAGGCCATCACCGAGGCGCTGAAGATGGCGAACTGGGTGCAGAAGGACGCGGCGGAGCTGCTGCAGATCAGCCCGCGGGTGATGAATTACAAGATCAAGACGCTGAACATTGACATGCCTCGGCGGCGGGTCCTGGCCTCGGCCTCCTAGGACTCGGCGCTTCCGCCTTCGCGGCTGACGCCGCTACGGCAGGACAAGTCGCCGCTCGTGAGAGTCGGGCGCTTCCGCCTTCGCGCTACGCGCTTCGGCGGGACAAGTCGCCCCTCCCCGGACTCGCCGCTTCGCGGCTCGTGGGAGTCGCTCGCTCACGCTCGCTCCCGGGATCGGCGAACGCGACCACGCAGCACCACCAAGTACACAGCGGCGTTGACCAGGACCACGAGGCCGCCGAGAACCCACTGGAACTCACGTGAAAGCGAGGCCGGATAGAGATTGGGCACGAGGTAGCGCTCGACAAAACTCGACGCCGAGACGGACCCGCCACCTTGCTCACGAAGCCAGCTCTCTAGTGGCGTGAGTGGACAGACCCACCCGGCAAACTCGACCCACGCGCCCCACGCCGCCGCGGGCAGATGCAGCCACACGAGCCGGGACCAGCGCACGACGAGCAGACCACCGAACACCACGAATAGAACGAAGGCAAGATGAAGAACAACCGTCACGTCGGCGAGAATGCGGAGCAGCACGACGCATACGATGTTAGTGCAGCACGGCGCGCAGCGCGCCTCAGTACGCAATCGCGTAACAGTCTCGCCGGGGATCGGCCGCGGCAAAGCGATTGCCGGTCGCCGGATCGATCATCACCGCGGTCGCACAGCCGGACATGCCGAACGGGCGCAGGCGGCTCACGTCGTGGCCGCGCGCCTTGAGCTCGTTGTACACGGCGTCGGGAATCGTCGCTTCCACGTTCAGCTGGTTGAAACCCGCCGTGTGCGGCCAGAACGATCCGTAGAAGTGCATCGTCTGCGCGCGCGGCCGCTCGAGCGCGGCGTGCAGGTTCGGATACCACTCGTCCCAGAAGTCGACGATGCTGAGGAAGGCCTGGAGGATCGTCTGGTCCTGGTTGTCGCCGCCGGGCGTGCCGAGGCCCATCATCGGCGTGTTGCCCTTGAACACCAGGCTCGGCGTCAGCGTGTAGCGCGGCCGCGCGCGCGGGCGGATCTGGTTGGCGCGCGTCTTGTCGAGCCAGAACTGCTCGCCGCGCACGCTCATGCCGATGCCGGTGTCGCCGAGAATCACCGCGCCGGGCACCCAGCCGCCGCTCGGCGTGACGTCGAAGATGTTGCCGTCTTTGTCGATCACGGCCATGTGGGTCGTGTCCTTGACGATGCCCGATGAATCGTCCGACACCGCCGACAAACCTGAAGGTTTGTCGCCACCAGCCGCCAGAGGTTGGTCGCCACGTGTGCGAGGCGTCGCGCCGTTCTCGACGTTCGCCTTCCAGAACGTCCACTGCTTGACCTGCGAGTCGTACTTCAGCGGATCGCCGGCAATGAACGAGGTCGACGACTTCTTCGGATCGATCAGCGCCGCGCGCTCTTTCGCGTACGCCTTCGACAACAGGCCTTCGGCGGGCACCTGCACGAACGCCGGATCCGCGTAGTACGTATCGCGGTCGGCGTAGGCGAGCTTGATCGCTTCAATCACGGTGTGGAGGTAATCGGCGCTGGCGTAGCCCATCGCGTGGAGATCGAAGTTCTCCAGGATGTTGAGCGCCTGCAGCAGCACCGGCCCCTGGCTGCCGAAGCCGTGCTTGTAGACGGTGTAGCCGCGATAGGTCGTCCTGGCCGGCTCCTCGATGCGGGCGAAGTACTCCGCGAAGTCGCCGGCCTCGAACGGCGCGCCGTGCTGCTGCAGGAATGCGACCATCTCTTTCGCGATGTCGCCCTTGTAGAACCGATCGCGCGCGGCGACGATGCCCGCGGCACGGCCACGGCTCTTCGCGCCGCGCTCGGCCTCGACCATCCGCTTGAGCGTGCGCGCCAGCGCCGGCAGCTTGATCGTTTCGCCCGGCTGATACTGCGACCCGTCCGGCTTGAGCCAGTAGGTCTTGTTGCCCGGCCACTTCTCGAAGAACTTCAACTGGTTGCGGATGGCACGGGCCGTGCTGGTGCGCATCGGGAAGCCGCCTTCCGCGTAGGCGATGCCCGGGGCGGCGACCTGCTCGAAACTCATCGTGCCCCACTTTTCGAGCACGGTCAGCGCCGCGTGCAGCGCGCCGGGCACCACCGCCGGGTCGAGACCTTCACCTTCCAGGTCCTTCTTGCGCGACAGGTACCAATCGACATCGACCGCTTTCGGCGCCCAGCCCTGGCCCACGATCGAGGTGACCTTCCCTTCCGTCTTCGGATAGACGAGCACGAGGGCCTCGCCGCCCAGGCTGTACAGATCCTGCTCGAGCACGCCGCCCGCGACGAGCGACGCCACGCCGGCATCAAACGCGTTGCCGCCCTTGAGCAGGATGCCGAACGCCGCCGCCGTCGTCAGCGGATGGCCCGTCGACACGCCGCCGGTCGGGCCCATCACAGCGGGCCGGAGCGCCGACCCCGCGGGCTGGCGATCCTGCGTCGGCACCTGTCCGGCGCCGGCGAGTTGGATGGCGGCGACGACGGTGAAGGTCAGAAGCAGCTTTCGCATGTCACACCTACGGTTGAAGAGTGGCTTGTTTGATGAAGTCGAGCTTGGGGAATTCCTTCTCGAGGTAGGCGACGCCTTCCTTGAACAGGCGCGCGTTGTCGGGGCCCTTGCCCCTCGGCTGCACGTCGCCGTAGCCGTCGTACAACTTCGCCGCGACCTCCTGGCCCTCGACGATCTCGCCGAACGGCGCGAAGCCCTGGCCGTCGAGGTTGCCGTTGTCGCGGTAGTTGATGAAGACCTGCACGCTGCCCATCGCGGGGTTTCCGCCCATCGCGAAGGTCAGGAACATCTTCTTGTTGCTCTGCTTCACGGGATCCGGCGCGAAGGTGGCACGGCTCCAGATTCCCGCCACGGTCGGATTGGTGTGGATGCCGAACTGCGCCATGAAGTTCGGCATCACCCGGTGAAAGCGGATGCCGTCGTAGAAGCCGTTCTTCACGAGGTTGTAGAAGCGATCGGCGGCGCGCGGCGCCCACTGCCGCGTGACCTTCGCCACGAAGACCCCGGCACTGGTCTCGAACCGCACGTTGTAGGTGGCCGGCGCTTCGTCCTTGAACGCCGCCGGGTTCATCAACGAAATCTTCTGAGCGGTGGCGGTCACACCCGCAAGCAGTACCGCCACACCAACGGCCAGCGAGACACGAGTCATGCAGACAACCTCTCCTGACGGGCTCCGGCGGCCGGGCGCCGGGATCCGCACATTCGGATCCCGGATCCCGGAGCCCGGATCCCGGAGCCCGGAGCCCGGCGTGAACGCCTGATTATGCCGTTGGTACGGTCTGCGACGGAAGAGGCGGATGGTCGATGGCGGCGCGGACGGCCCGCGTCAGGGTGGACGGGGAAAACGGCTTGGCCAGGAGGGGCGTGTCCCGCAGGTCCGCGCTCGTCACCACCTCGGCCGCGTACCCCGACATCAGCAGCACCCGCGTCGTCGGCCGCAACGTCTTGAGGCGCCGGGCCAGGTCCGGCCCCTTCATGCCGGGCATCACGACGTCGGTCAGCAGCAGATCGATCGGCTCGCGGAAGTCGTGCGCCACGCGGAGCGCCTCCTCACCGCTCGCCGCTTTCAACACGCGGTAGCCGTGACGCTCGAGCGAGGCGACGGCCAGCTCGCGGACGGCGTCTTCGTCTTCGACCACGAGCACCGTCTCGCGGCCGGGCCGCACGTCATCGGGCAGCAGCGACGGGGGCGTCACCGGGGCGGGCACGTCAGGCGATTTCGCCCTGGGCAACAGCAGCTCGATCGACGTGCCGGTGCCGGGCGCCGATCGCACGGTCACGTAGCCCCCGCACTGTTTGACGAAGCCGTACACCGTCGACAAGCCCAGGCCCGTACCGTGGCCCGCCGGCTTGGTCGTGAAGAACGGCTCGAACATGCGCGCCCGCACGGCCTCGTCCATCCCGATGCCGGTGTCGGTGACCGTGATCAGGACGTAATCGCCGGGCCGGACCTCGACGTCTCGGCGGCGCTCGCCGTGGGGCCGCGACAGGTTTCTCGCCAGAATGGCCAGCGCCCCGCCGTCGGGCATGGCGTCCCTGGCGTTGATCGCCAGGTTGACGATCGACTGCTCGACCTGCACGGGGTCCGCGAGGATGGGCCAGAGGCGCTTTTCCGCGTCGAACGTGACGCTGATGTTCTCGCCGATCACGCGCCTGACCAGCACCAGGAGGTTGTCCAGCATCGGCGCGAACTCGAACTGGTTGGCCTGCAGCACCTGCCGCCGGCTGAACGCGAGCAGCTTCTGGGTGAGCGAGGCCGCGCTTTCCGCCCCCCGCCGAATCTGCGCGGCGTGCTCGCGGATCGGCGAGCTCGCCGGCGCATCCTCGAGAATCAGGCTCGAGTAGCCGAGAATCGCGGTGAGCATGTTGTTGAAGTCGTGCGCGACGCCGCCGGCCAGCTTGCCGATGGCCTCCATCTTCTGGGACTCGGCGAGCTGGCGCTCCAGGTGCCGCTGTTCGTCCTGCGCCTGGCGTTCGCGCCGCGCCAGCAGCCAGCCCGCGAGCGGAACGGCGACCAGCAGCGTCGCCGCCAGCCCGAGCTGGCCCATCGCCGAACGCCGCAGCCCTGCCGCCACGCGATCGTAGGGAGAGGACGAGGCGACGATCC
Organism: Acidobacteria bacterium RIFCSPLOWO2_12_FULL_67_14b; assembly: GCA_001768615.1. Taxonomy (GTDB): domain Bacteria; phylum Acidobacteriota; class Vicinamibacteria; order Vicinamibacterales; family UBA2999; genus 12-FULL-67-14b. Next base: position 33,136 of record MELE01000221.1, read on the forward strand.
ACGATTCGCCGCCGGCGGTGAACCGCGACCACGCGTGCAGGCGCCGGCCATCCGCGTCGTCGAGAATCGACGTGCCCTGTTCTTCCCGGTGATCGTGGACGTCGTTGGACGAGGTCCGGATGCCGGCGCTGCCGGGACCCATCAGCAGCCCGCGATCGCCGAACCCAAGCCCGACGACGAGATGGTCTTGCGACAATTCGGCCAGCGCCGGCCCCAGGTACACCTCGGCGAGCCGATTGACGTCGATTACGATCGCGAGGATGCCATTGAAATCGTTCCTGGGGACCGGGTACACGTCGCTCGAGGCGGTGCGCCAGACCGGGGTCGCGATGGCGCGCCACTGTTCCTGCGGATCGCGGTTCCACCAAATTGGGGTGAGCCTCACGCCTCCGCGATTGGCGGCGTCGGCCATCCACCGCCATTGTTCCGGATTGCGGTCGATGGCGACACTGCTCTCGCCAACGACTCCATCCGGCGTCCAGTAGTACAGCTTGCCGGCCGCGTCGATGCGGACGATGTAGCGCACGATGCCGTTGGGGTTGTCGGCAAACGCCGCGTTCACGCGCGGTCCCAGGAACGGGACATCCAGGTTCTGCACGCTCGGCAGGCTGTTGAACTGACTGAGCCGGGCAGACAGCGACTGCACCTCGCCCCGCAGGCCCACTGACGCGGTGCGGACCATGGCGAGCAACTGCGTTGAATGCTGGGCGACGGTGTCGGCGACGGCCGTTCGATAGATCACCACGCTCAGCGTGCCCACGACGATGAGCGCGGCCAGCGTTCCGAGATAGATCGCACGGGTAACCGTTGACGACGGATGCGCGGGGGGCGGCATCGTTGACGACACACTATAACCGTTCGCGTCAGGGCGTGCGAACGGTGACCGTGACGCCGAGGCGATCCGGCTCGCGGCCCGTAAACGCCACCGGGCCGGTGACCGGCCAGCTGCCGCTCACCCAGGGAAACGGGTTCGAGACATCCATCCAGAAGAAGCTGATGTTCACCAGGCGGCTCACGTCGACGTAGCCGCGGACCAGCAGCTCGCGGTCCTTCTTCCCCATCGACACGCCGTAGAGGTTGTTGAGCGTGAGGTACTGGATGAGGCTGTCGTCGCGCGTGAGTTCTTCGCGCGTGACGCTGCCGCCGACGCGGATCTTGCTGCTCAGTGGCGCTTCGAGCTGCGCGCCCATGTAGTAGCCCGGCTTGTCGATGCCGGCCAGGTCGGGAAGGCCGACGAGCTCACCCGACGTGATCGTGGGACCCCAGCGGTACTTGGCGTATTCGCCAAACAGCGAGGCCCACGACGTCGGCGACAGCTTCAGGCTCACCACCAGCGCATCGTCGTTGCGCTTCGAGGCCCAGTAGCTGGGGAGCCGCTCGACCTTGGATCCGGTGTAGCCCTTCTTGTAGGCGACGCGCAGGTCGACGGCCTTGATCGGCATGGCGCGCGCCGAGGCGACGACGGTCACGGCGCTGTTGGTGTCGAGCGAGGTGTTGACGAAGTAGAACCAGTCGTAGTCTTTCTCGCGGTTGCCGTCGCCGAGCACCGCCATCAGGCCGGCGTCGAACACCGGCCGCTCGCCACGGCGCGCCGAGAAGGCGACCATCGCGCCGTAGTTGGCCTCCGCATTCAATCGCTGGATGCGGGTCATGTCCTTGGCCGTGGCGGCGCCGACATCCCTGGGCGCGAAGCCGATCGGCAGGATGAAGCGTCCGCCGCGGAGCGACATCGTGTTCGAGATGCCCCAGTCGACATAGCCCTCGCGCAGGATGCCCTGCTGGGTGATGTAGTCGAGCGAAAAGGTGTTGTAGGTGTCGACCCGCTTGAGGCCGTCTTCCGGATTGCAGGGCACGATCGGCCCCGTACCGGCGTAGAGGTGCGGATCGTTCGGGAAGAAGAAGTCCTTCTCACCGCACGACGGCCGGGAGGCGGTCTCGCTGACCGGGTTCACCGACACGTAGTAACGGACGCGGTCCGAGACCTTGCCGGCCACGCTGAGAATGGCCATGCCGACCCGGCCCTGCTTTTCGAACCCGAGCGCCGCCTGCGCCCCGTCGTGCGACCAGCCGGCCACGAACTCGCCGCCGAACCGGAAGCGCTCGTTCTGCGTGACCTGGAGGCCGAAGAGATCGATGGGTTCATCCGCCGGCGGCGGCGTGGGCTCTTGAGCGAAGGCGGCCGATGCGGTGAGGAGGCCGAAGCAGAGAATCGCGGCGAGCGAACGGGGGTGGGCGAACCGTTTCGAAGCAGGCACCTGCGACGATTCTACTCGCTCTTGACGGCGCGCGGGTGCGATTTGCGGTAGACCTCGATCAACTGCGCGGCATTGACGTGCGTGTATCGCTGCGTGGTGCTCAGGCGCGAGTGCCCGAGCAGCTCCTGGATCGCGCGGAGGTCGGCGCCACGCTGCAGCAGGTGGGTCGCAAAGGAATGGCGCAGCGCGTGCGGGCTGATGCCCATGCGGGTGCTGCAGAGCGCCACGTAGCGGCGCAGCATCCGGTCGACGCTGCGGCCGGTCAGCCGGGTGCCGCGGTAGTTGACGAACAACGGATCGTCGGCCTTCGGCCGTCGGCCGTCTGCCTTCTGCCTTCTGCCTTCTGCCTTCTGCCTTCTGCCGTGCACCATGATCGCCGCCCGATCGGCCATCCACGCACGAAGGGCGGCCGCGGCGCTCTGGTTGAACGGTAGCAGCCGCTCCTTGCCGCCCTTGCCCATCACCCGGACCATGCGTCCGCTGAGATTCAGATCCTCGAGGTCGATGCCGACCAGCTCGCTCAAGCGCAGGCCCGACGCGTAGAACACTTCGAGGATCGCGCGATCGCGGCGGCCGAGCGGATCGCCCGTACTCGGCGTCTCGATCAGGCGCGCGATCTCCGGTTCCGAGAGGTGGGTGGGCAGGGTCTGATCGCGCCTGGGGGCCACGGCCCTGGCCGTCGGATCGTGCTCGATCAGCTCTTCGCGCCGCAGGTAGCGGACGAACGTGCGCAGCGCCGACAGCTTGCGCGCCACCGACGACCGCGCCTTGCCCGCCTTCCCCAGATCCGCAAGGTGGGATTGCACCGAGGTCAGATCGAGGTCGACCGGCGTGAGCGCCGAGATCTTGCGGTCCTTCTCGCGGGCGACCCACGCGAGGTATTGCGTGACGTCGCTCTCGTAGGCCCTCACCGTGTGCGGCGACACGTGGCGATTCAGCTTGAGATAGGCGAGAAAAGCCTTGAGATGGTCGCGCATGGTGCGGGCGGGTCTAAAGACCCGCCCCTACGGCGGCGCCGCGCCACAGGTCCAGATCCGCAAGCGCGCGCTCGGCGATCAGCATCTTCTTCTTCATCTTGTCCCGCGGCGGCTGATCGAGCGGGGGCATGATGCCGTGGGTGATGTTGGTCGGCTGGTAGTTCTTCGGATCGGCGTGCGACACGTAGTGCGCCAGCGAGCCGATCGCCGTGGTCCGAGGCGGGGCCTGCGGCAACTCTCCCCTGGCGAGCGCGGCCGCGTTGCGCCCGGCGACGAGGCCGGACGCGGCGGACTCGACGTAGCCTTCGACGCCCGAGACCTGGCCCGCGAAGAACAGATCGGGACGATGGCGCGTCTGCCACGTCGGCAGCAGCACTTTCGGCCCGCAGATGTAGGTGTTGCGATGCACCATGCCGAAGCGCACGAACTCGGCGTGCTCGAGGCCGGGAATCATTCGCAGCACGCGGGCCTGGTCGCCCCACTTGATCTGCGTCTGGAACCCGACGAGGCTGTAGTGGTCACCCGCCAGCGTGTCCTGGCGCAGCTGCACGACAGCGTACGGGAAGCGGCCGGTCCGGGGGTCGGTGAGGCCCACCTGCTTCATGGGGCCGAACCGCAGCGTGCCCTCGCCGCGATGCGCCATCACCTCGATCGGCAGGCAGCCCTCGAAGAACTTCGCCTTGTCGAAGTCGCGCACCGTTGCCGATTCCGCGGTCGTGAGCGCCGCGTAGAAGGGGTCGTACTCCGCCTTGGTCATCGGGCAATTCAGGTAATCGCCTTCCTCGGCTGGTGGGGCTGGTAGGGCTGGTGATTCACCCGCCCGACCCGCCTCACCCGCCCGACCCGCCCACACGTTCCGCCCCCAACGTGACGCGCGGAACACTTTCGACATGTCAATCGATTCGGCCAGCACGATCGGGCTGATCGCGTCGTAGAACGACAGGTGCTCCTCGCCGACCATCGCCTGGATGTCGTTCGAGAGCGCGTCCGACGTGAGCGGGCCGGTGGCGATGATAACCGGCGACCATTCGGCGCCCGGAACCTTCAACACTTCCTCGCGCGACACGCGGATGCGCGGGTGCGACTGCACGGCGTCGGTCACCGCCTTCGAGAACGCATGGCGATCGACGGCCAGCGCCGCGCCGGCCGGGACGCGCGTGGCATCGGCAGAGCGCATGACGACCGACCCGAGCCGGCGCATCTCTTCCTTGATCAGGCCCACGGCGTTGTCGACCTTGTCGGCGCGGAACGAATTGCTGCAGACGAGCTCGGCCAGGCCGTCGGTCTGGTGCACCGCAGTCGGGCGCACCGGCCGCATTTCGTGGATGGTGACGTCTTCCCCAAGCTCGGCCGCCTGCCAGGCGGCCTCACAGCCCGCGAGGCCGCCGCCAATCACGTGAATCATGTGCCGCTCGATCTTAACTCTGAAACGCCGATCAGAAACGAAACCACGAAGAACACGAAGAGTCTTTGATCAAACGGCTTCGTGACCTCAGCACGGGGTCCATGACGATGTTGATGGCGTTGGCCAGCCAGAGCATCCGCATCGCGATCGCCGGATCGCCTGCACCCCGGAAGATCGCGTTGTTGAGGAACAGCAACGTCACGGTGGCGTTGCCGGCGACAGATCCCATCTGTCCCCCTGGGCGGGCTGATCACGAAAGCACCAGCAGCGGCAGATTCGTCGTCGTCTCGATCGCCGCGCCGTGGCAGATTCTACGTACCCGACCATACGTTCCAGCGAGTTCAGGCCGAAACCCTCGCGGCACGCGATTCGCAGTTTCCACGGCATGCCGAGTGACGATGCTAGGATTGCTGAATCGAGGGGAGGGGCGCGATGTCACACACGGCTCGTTCCACGGCCAAGCTCACGTACGACGACCTGGTCGCGATGTTCCCGGACGAGGATGGGCTCTGCCGCGAGCTCATCGACGGGGAGCTGTTTGTGACCGCCTCACCGTTCAGGCGACACCAGCGGCTCGTCCGACGGCTGGCGCTCTCTCTGGGGAATCACCTGGATGCACACCCCGAACAAGGCGAGATGTTCACCGCCCCCTTCGATGTCGTCATGACTCCGCATGACGTGGTCGAGCCCGATGTGCTCGTCGTGTTGGGTGACCAGCAGGATGTGCTGACCGAGAAAAACATTCACGGCGCGCCCGGGTTGGTGATTGAAATCCACTCACCAGGCACGCGCAAACGCGATCAGACGCTCAAGCGCGACCTCTTCGACCGTCAGGGTGTTCGCGAGTATTGGATGATCGATCCCGACCGGAACCGGATCGCGATCCATCGGCGCGATGCCGAGGGCGCGTTCCCGCTGGCGACCACGCTCGCGGCCGGAACTGGCGAGACGCTGACCACGAACCTGCTTCCCGGGTGGGAGCTCTCCGTCGATCAGCTGTTCCGCTAATCAGGCCGTCGAGAATGCGCACCGGCTCGCCGCTGTCGGGGTGCTTGCCGAGCGCCTTCCGGCCACGCTCGGCAGTGCCGACACTCGCGGTGCGCCGGGCCGGCCGTGTGCCCTACTTCCTGTAGACAACCTTGCCGCCGACGATCGTGTAGGTGACCTGCGTGGAAAGCAGCTCCTCTTCGGGCACCGTCATGATGTCCTTCGACAGCACGGTGACGTCGGCAAGCTTGCCAACCGCGAGCGAGCCCTTGATCGCCTCTTCCTTCGCCGCGTAAGCGGCGTTGTAGGTGTACGACTTGAGCGCCTCGGTGCGCGACATCTTCTGGTCGCCGAAGAAGACGGTCCCGTCGGCGGTCTTCCGAGTGACGGTGGCGTAGAAGTTGGCGATGGGGTCGATGGCCTCCACCGGCGTGTCGGTGCCGTTGCTGACGATGGCGCCCGACTGCATCAGCTTCTGCCACACGTAGGCGCCCTCTTCGGCGCGCTTGGGGCCGAGCCGCGCCAGCACGTACGGCGCATCGGAGGTGGCGTGAATGCCCTGCATCGACGCGATCACGCCGAGCTGGCCGAAGCGCGGGATGTCGGCCGCATTGAGGTGCTGCGCGTGCTCGATGCGCCAGCGCACGTCCTTCTTGTCGGGGTTGGCCCTGAACGCCGCCTCGTAGATGTTGAGCACCTCGCGGTTGGCGCGGTCGCCGATGGCGTGGACGTCGAGCTGCACGCCGTTCTCGATCGCGATCTTCGCGGTCTCGGCCATCACCTCGACGGGTGTCGTGGCAAGGCCCGTGCTGCTGGGCGAGTCGGCGTAGGGCTCGAGCATCCACGCCCCGCGCGAGCCGAGCGCGCCATCGGCCGTGACCTTGATCGCCGCCACCGTCATCCGGTGGTCGCCCATGCCCACCACTTTGTAGGAGGGAAGCTTCTCGCGGAGCACGTCGTTCGGCTGCCGCACCATCACCCACAGCCGCACGCCCATCCGGCCTTCGGTGACATACCGCTTGTAGAGGTCGATGGTCTCGAAGCTCGCGCCGGCGTCCTGGAAGCTCGTGATGCCCTTGGTCACGCTCTCGTCGATGGCGAGGTCGATCTCCTTGCGGCGGTCGGCCATGATCACGTCCGGCGTCTTGCTCTTCTGCCATGCGCCGAGCGCGGCCGAGATCAGGCCCTGCGCGGTTTCGCGGAACACGCCGATCGGGTTGCCCGCCTGGTCCTTGAGGATCTCGCCGCCGGACGGGTTGGGGGTCCGGCGCGTGACGCCGGCCAGCTCCATCGCCTTTGCGTTGGCGAAGATCGCGTGACCGCTGGCGTGGGTCAACACCACCGGATTATTGGGCGACACCTTGCTGAGCGCGTCGTGCAGCGGGAAGCCCTCGACGTTCGGCGCCGGGACGTGGTCCCACTTCTCCTGGTGCCAGCCTCGGCCCTGGATCCAGTCGCCGGGCTTCGCGGCTGTTGCGGCCTCGGCGACCATCGAGACGATCTCCTCGAAGTTCTTCACGCCCATCAGCCGGAGGCTCATACGCGCGCGGCCGACGCCGGTGAAGTGGCCGTGGCCCTCGATGAGACCGGGCACGGCGAGTTGGCCGGCCAGATCGATCACCTGCGTGGCCGGGCCCACGTAGGCCTGGATCTCGTCGTTGGTGCCGAGCGCGACGATCGTGTCGCCGCGGACCGCCATGGCCTGGGCTTCGGGCGTCGCCGCGTCCACGGTGACGATCTTCCCGCCGCGCAGCACCATCGTGGCCGGCTCGACGGCCGGTGTCCGGCCGCACGCCAGCGGGGCAATCGAGACGAGGAGAAGGAGCATCCAAGGGCGTTTCATGACGGGTCTCCAGTGTGGGCACTCGATCTGTTGATCGGCTGATCTTAGGCGGACGGCCCTGGCTCAGGCGGTCTTCTTCTTCGGCGCCGCCTTCTTCTTCGGGGCGGCCTTGGCGGTCTTGCGGCCGCGCATGGGCTTCTTCTTCGACATGCCGGCCCTTGACGCCAGCAACTCCACCGCCGAAGCCATCGTGACGGCCTCGACCTGCGTGCCCTTGGGCACCGAGGCGTTGGTCGAGCCGTCGGTCACATACGGGCCGTAGCGGCCGTCGAGAATGCGCACCGGCTCGCCGCTGTCGGGGTGCTTGCCGAGCGCCCTCAATTCCTTCGGCGCCGAGCGGGCGCGGCGCATCGACGTCTTCGGCTGCGCCAGCAGCGCTTTGGCGCGCGCCAGCGTGACCGTGTAGACGTCGTCAGTGTCTTCGAGGGAGCGGAACTCAGCGCCCTGCTTCACGTAAGGACCGAACCGTCCGGCGTTCGCCAGAATCGCGTCGCCATCCTCGCCGACGCCGAGCTCGCGCGGCAGCGACAGCAGCTTCAGCGCCACGTTGAGGGCGATGGTGTCTTCGGTGTGATCGCGTCCGAGCGACGCGCGGCGCGGTTTCTCATCGCGGTCTTCCGGCGTTTCGCCCAGCTGCACGTAGGCGCCGAAGCGGCCGTGCATCAGGTAGACGTGCTGGCCGGTGGCGGGATCGATGCCGAGCGACTTCGGCCCCTGGGCCTTGGCCTTGAGCAAGGCCATGGCCTTGTCGAGCGTGAGATCGGCGGGCGCGAGGTCTTCGGGCAGCGACGCGCGAGGGCCGTTGTCGGCCTGCGCGCCCAGCTGGAGGAACGGCCCGTAGCGGCCGATGCGCACGCGCACGTGAAGGCCGCTCTCGGGGTCCTGGCCCAGCTCGATCACCGGGTACTCGATCGCCTGTCCCTTGTCCTCGACCAGGTGCTCGAGGCCGGGGTGCTTGCCGTCGCCGCGGTAGAACTCGGCCAGGAACTCCAGCCAGTCCTTCTCGCCATTCGAGATCTTGTCGAGGATCTCTTCCATCTCGGCGGTGAAGGCGATGTCGACGTAATCACCGAAGTGGTTGCGCAGCAGCCGCGTCACGGCAAACGCGGTAAAACTCGGCACGAGCGCCTTGCCCTGGTGCGAGATGTAGCCGCGGCGCTGGATGGTCGCGACGGTCGGCGCATACGTCGAGGGCCGGCCGATGCCTTCTTCCTCC
>MELE01000222.1 GCA_001768615.1 Acidobacteria bacterium RIFCSPLOWO2_12_FULL_67_14b
GTGGGCAACGTCAGCGCCACCAGCGTCGCCGCGACGGCAAAGCGGGGACGATTCGGAAATGTGTTGGCCAGGCAGAGGCCGAACGCGACCGCAACAAGCACGTGCAGCGCGACCGAAATGACGTGAAATACCGTTCGGTCGAGGCCGAAGGCCTTGACCACAGCCACCTCATAAAGTTCGCGGCCCAGCCGGAGCTTCCTGTGGATCACGGCAATGATGCTGTCGACCAGATCGTGCTGATAGGGAATGCGCAGGAATTCCCAATCATCGCCGACGAAATGCAAGTTGGTCGTAAGCGCGACCAGAACGAGACCCGCGCCGAGAAAGACGGCGCCCAGGAGCCCGATCAAGGGCGTCGGCTCATGCGTGAACAGGCGGGACGTTTTCATGGCTGGCGGCCACGTGCGGTCTTGAGGATGGACCCAGGAATCGAGGCGTTTATGCGATCGGCGGCGGAGCTCAGCCGGTGACGGACCTCAGCATCGTTCTACCCACTTACAACGAGCGCGACAACATCGTTCCGCTGGTCGAGCGACTGCTGCATGGCTTGAGCGACCTTGGCGACGGACTCGAGGTCATCATTGTCGACGACAACAGTCCCGACGGGACCGCCGCCCTGGCGCGCGAGGCCTTCGCCGGGGACCGTCGGATCCGGGTCCTCGTTCGCACGACCGATCGGGGTCTGGCTCGTGCAATCCGAGCCGGAATCGAGTGCGCCTCGGGGCACATCGTCCTGGTGATGGATACGGATTTCAACCATCCCCCCGATCAGGCACCGCTTCTTTACAACATCGCCCGTCACGTCGATCTGGTGGTGGGGTCCCGGTTCGCGTTCGGGGGCGGCATGCCGAGTCGGACGCGGTACGTTCTCAGCTATGTCTATAACCTGTTCATGCGGTTCGTTCTCGGCACTCGGATCAACGACAACCTGAGCGGGCTCTTCGCGATCCGCCGCGAGGCCCTCCAGAAACTGGATTTCGACAAGATATTCTGGGGCTACGGCGACTATTTTTTCCGCCTGCTCCTGATGTCGCAACGGCTCGGGCTCCGGCACGTGGAGGTCCCGGTCCTGTATGGCGAGCGCCGCAATGGTCAGTCGAAGATCGGGATTCCCTCGATCTTCCTCCTTTACACGCGCGAGGTTTTCAGGATCGTCGCGCTCAGGTTCGTGGGAAAGTGGTAGGCGAGGCGCTCTATCACGCGATCCAGGCCTGCCGAGCGTGCGGACGAGCGGATTTTGCCCCCGTCATTTCCCTGGGGGAGCAGGCCCTGACCGGTTGGTTTCCCAAGGGCGACGATCCGGATCCACGGCGGGCGCCACTCGACGTCGTGCGCTGCACCGGCTGCGGTCTGGTCCAGCTCCGGCACTCGGTCAGGCCCGAGCGCATGTATCCCCGCGCCTACGGCTATCGTTCGAACATCAATCATACCATGCGTGAGCACCTGGCGGGGCTCGCGCGGTCTGCTACCAGGATGGCATCACCCTCCGGCGGCGACGTCGCCCTCGATATCGGTTGCAACGATGGCACCCTTCTCTCCAGCTACACCGTGCCCGGCCTGGTGCGGATCGGGATCGACCCCCTGGTCGGGATGTTCGGCGCCGAACTTACCGACGGCATCGTCGCACGGGAGGGTTTTTTCACGGCGCCCCTGTTCCTGGACGCGAGCGGTGGCCGGAAGGCCAAGATCGTCACCGCCATTTCGATGTTCTACGACCTCGAGGATCCGGTCGCCTTCGCCGCCGACGTGGCCTCGATCCTGGACCCGGCGGGGGTCTGGATCATCGAGCAGAGCTATCTTCCGCACATGCTCCAGGAGAACGCCTTCGATACCATCTGCCACGAACACCTGGAATACTACGGGCTGGCGCAGATCGAGTTCATTGCGCGGCAAAACGGACTGCGCGTGTTCGACGTTGCCCTCAACCGAATCAACGGCGGCAGTTTCCGTGTCCATCTATGCCATGATCGAGGCCCCTTCGCCACGCGCACCGAGACCCTCGAATCGTTGCGTCGACTCGAGCGCGAGATGGCCATGGACGGGCCGGGACCCTATGCCACCTTTCGCGACCGCGTGGCGCGCATCCGCGACGACGTCCGCATCCTCGTGGTGGGCGAGGCGGCTCGCGGCAAGACGATCTATGCCTATGGCGCCTCGACGAAGGGAAATGTCTTGCTGCAGTACTGCGGCCTCGACCACCGCGTGATCGCCGCCGCGGCCGATCGCAATCCTTCCAAGTGGGGGGCCCGGACGCCGCTGACCGGAATCCCCATCGTTTCCGAGCACCAGGCCCGCGCCGCCCGGCCCGACTACTTCCTGGTATTGCCCTGGCATTTTCGCGACGAGTTCGTGGCGCGCGAGGCCGACTTCCTGGCCCGTGGCGGGCGGTTCATCTTTCCGCTGCCGACGGTCGAAGTGGTCGGATCGAGGTGACTTTCGCCGTCTCCATGACCACCGCAATTCATTGATGAAATCCAATTATTCCAACTGTATGTCGTGACCACGATGGAACCTTCTGGCGTCGAAGAAAGCAGTCGCGCAAGAAAATACTGGGAAGAAAACATCGGCTCTTTCTCCGGTTTTTACGACCACGGATCCGACGAAAGGCTAAATGGACCGCCAGTCGTGTCATGGCTTTATCGGCGCACCGCGCTTCCCATCGAGAAGGCGTTCATGGCAAGAAGGCACGATCTCGTGTGCTGTTTCATCGACGAGACCATTAGATCGGGCATGGTCGTTGCCGACATCGGATGCGGGAACGGAATTTACACCAAGATCATGGCCGCCAAGGGCGCCCACGTGCACGCCATAGATTTCGCCGAGGCCGCTTTGGATCTGACGCGCCGGAACCTCACCCCGAAGGAGCTCGGCAACGTTTCCCTTGCGAGAGTGAACGTCCTCGACACGGCAATTCCTAAGGTGGATGTCGCGCTGGCCGTCGGCGTGTTGCCCTACATCAAATCCGCGGCAACCTTCTTCCAGCACGTCATGCCAAGCACGAAGATCCTACTGTTCAACTACCTCAGTCGTGCGAACATCCTCAATGTCATTCGACAAAAATTCGACGTCCTCAATGTTCGGGGCGTTCATTGCCATGGCGACAAGGAAATCCAGAATTTGATACAGGTTCATGAATGTGCGGTATCCCGCCGGCATCGCATTGCAACGGGTTTCTTGATCGAGGCCCGGAAAATTTCGGCAGCACGTTGAATCGACTTTCGCCCATGAGGTCACCCACGACGGCCGAAAAGCCTCGGATCCCCTGGGCGCGGCCAAGCCTGGTTGGCCGTGAGCGCGAATACGTCGTCGACGCCCTTGATTCGACCTGGATCTCGGGTGGGCCGTACGTGGAGCGCCTCGAGCGCGAGCTTCCGGCCCGTATGGGAGCCCGGCACGGCGTCGCGGTCAACAACGGCACCACGGCCCTGCAACTGGCGCTTATGGCCGTCGGCATCGGGCCCGGCGACCAGGTGATCGTGCCCGGTTTCACCTTCGTCGCCGCCGCCAACATGGTCCTTGCCGTCGGTGCGACGCCGGTCCAGGCCGACGTCGACCCTGACACCTGGCTTCTGGATCCTGAATCGTTCCGCGCCGCGATCACTCCTGCCACCCGTGCCGTCATTCCGGTGCACCTCTATGGCAACGTGGCCGACATGGATGCCATCGGCGGCATCGCCCGCGACCACGGCATGTTCGTGATCGAGGACGCGGCGGAGGCTGCCTTCTCCACCCACCGCGGCCGATGCGCCGGCACCCTGGGCACCATCGGTACCCTCAGCTTTCAGGCCACCAAGACCCTGGCCACCGGCGAAGGCGGCATGGTGCTGACCGAGGATGCAGAACTCGACCGGCGCATGCGCCTGCTGCGCGACCATGGGATGCGCCGAGGTCGTCGCTACTGGCACGACGTTGTCGGCTACAATTTCCGCCTGACCAACCTGCAGGCCGCCGTCGGCTGCGCCCAGATCGAGCAGATCGAGGGGCTCTGCCGCGAGCGCCGACGGGTCCACGAAACCTACCGGCGGTGCTTGGCGGACGACCCCCGCTTTCGGCCGCAACGCTTCGCCGACGAGGTCTCGCCGGTGCTGTGGACGTTCGGTGTCCGCCTGCTGCCCCGGGCCGACCTCCCGGCACGCGACGTGGTCATGGCACGTCTGCTGGAGCGGGGGATCGAGACCCGGCCCGGCTTCCATGCCCTGAGCGACATGCCGCCCTACGCCGGCCCGTCGCTTCCGGTGGCCAGCCAAGTGAGCCGGAACGTGATCCTGCTGCCAGCCTATCCCGCGCTCGATGACGCGACGATCGCCTTCATATGCGAAGCCTTCACGTCGACCCTGGCTCCGTCCGGCTGACGTGGCCGTGGCGCGCGACGATTTCATTGTTCGTTACGTCGCCCTGGCTCCGTTGGCGCTGGCCATCGAGCGGACCCAGGAGTGCCGTATCCTGGCCTCTCATCCGTTCGAGACACCCATTCTGGACCTGGGCTGCGGCGACGGCATTTTCGCCAAGGTACTGTTCGACCGGACCATCGATACCGGCATCGACAGCGATCCCGCCGAGATACGCATGTCGCAGAGGCAGGGTGCCCATCGCGAGCTGATCGCCTGTCACGCCCATGCCGTGCCGAAGCCGGCCGGAACCTATCGGACGATCCTGAGCAACAGCGTGCTTGAGCACATTCCCGATCTCCTCCCCGTGCTGAGCGAGGTCCGTCGCTTGTTGGCGCCTGGCGGCCGATTCTACGCAACGCTGCCCACACAAGGATTCGAGCGCGCTTCCGTGGGGGCCCGTTGCCTTGCCGGCCTCGGGTTCGACACCGCGGCCGCACGCTATCGCGCCGCCTACAACCGGTTCTGGAAACACCACAACGTTCACGACGAGGTCGGATGGCGCCGACTGTTCGAAGCCGCGGGATTCCGCGTGCTCGAGGCGATAACCTATGGCCCGCGCTTTTTGTGCACCGTCTGCGATGCCCTGGTTCCGTTGGCCGTGCCCTCGTTCGTGTGCCGGAGGCTCACCGGCCGCTGGGTCCTGCTGCCGCATCTGCGTCGCTTTTACGTCGCGCCCTTGGCGCGACTGGCCTCGGCGCTCATCGCGCGCGGCGAGCGCGAGGCGGGCGAAGGCCTGATCTTCCTCGCG
>MELE01000223.1:0-1029 GCA_001768615.1 Acidobacteria bacterium RIFCSPLOWO2_12_FULL_67_14b
CTCGCACGCGGAGCCCGGTCTGCGCCTTGTGGCGCGTACCGAACACCATCCACCTCCCGTCCGGCGAGATCGCGGGGCGGATGGCGCTGCCCTGGGCGTTGGTCACCTGCGTGACGTCGCCGGTCTCACGATCGTGGCGATAGATCTGCCAGAGCGGGAACCGCGCGTTGTAGGTGAACGTCCCGGTGCGCTGCGTATAGAAGATGAAACGGCCGTCGGGCGACACGACCGCGCCCATCTTGTTGGTCGGCGGCGCGGGCGGCGGACCCTGCGCGTCGGGCCCGGGCTGCGGCGGCGGCGCTGGGCCGATGCGGATTCCCGTGCCGCCGTCGCGGTGATACATGAACAGGCCGAACGTGCCCGGCTCCGGCGGCCGCGATTTCGACACGGCGATGTACTGGCCGTCGGGCGTCCACGCCGGCGACACCATGATCTGCGGCCGATCGTTGGTCTTGGTGTCTTTGCTGACCGCCTTCGGATTCGAGCCGTCGGCGTCGGCGATCCAGAGGTTCTCGACGCCCGTGCGATCCGTCAGGAACGCGATCGCCTTGCCGTCCGGCGACCACGTCGGCTGGCTCTCGAACGACAGCCCGCCCATGATGCGCGTGGCCTCGCCGCCGGCGATCGGCATCGTGTAGAGGTCGCCCAACAGGTCGAACAGGATGGTGCGCCCATCGGGCGAGACGTCCACCTGCATCCACGTCACCTCGTCGGTCGTGAACTCGATGGTCTCGGCCGTCTTGAGCGTGAAGCCCTCGGCCGGCTTGGCATCGTCCGCCTGGCGATCCTGAGCGCCCAGCGCGGCAACGGTGATCAGGGAAATGGCAAGCAAAGAAAGTGTTCGGCGCATGGCAGGAGTATAGACTTCCTCGAATGAGATTCCTCAAAGCGCTTGCGCTGGCTGTGATGGGCGTCGCGGCATTGGTGACCAACGGCGTCGCAGTGACGCGCGTGCCCTCGTCTGACGGCCAGTTCTGGGACATCCAGGACACCTCCCCTTGGGCGCAAGACAGCGGCGGCATCGCCACC
>MELE01000223.1:1041-17873 GCA_001768615.1 Acidobacteria bacterium RIFCSPLOWO2_12_FULL_67_14b
CCATGCTGTCGCGCCATCAGTACCTCCACGGCTTCGGCCTGCACCACGACGGCGCCGGCCGCTTTGATTCGATCACACCCGTCGTGCAGGACGGCATCGTCATCGCACGCGGCATCAGCACATCGAAAGAGACGACCTACCTGCGGTACTTCGATAGCTTCACCAACACGACCGGCGAGGAGCGCCTGGTCCACGTCGCCTGGGGCGGGGCCGCCGGCGCGTTCGATGATGGCGGGCGGGTCGCGGTGGCGGCGACGGCCAGCGGCGATCGACGGATCGACCCGGCCGACAGTTTCGTGACCGTGATGCAGAACGCGAAGGGCGTCGCCAATCCGGCGTCGGGCCCATCGGGACACGGGCCGTCCGCGCACGTGCTGGGTACGAAGGCCGGGGTACGGATCGCGGTGGGCGACATGTTCGGTGATCCGTTCGTCGACCAGTGGCCGGGCTACGATCCGGCGCACATCGGCTACGTGTTCTCGCTGCGGCTGAGGCCGGGCCAGACCCTGGCCCTCGTCACGTTCGTCGTCAAGGGGCTGAGCGAAGTCTACGACCCTCGCGGCGGTTATCCCCTCCCGTTCAAGGACGCATTGATCACGGGCGAGGCGGTGTATTCCGGCGCTGATGCGAAGGTGCCGGCCGCAGGTTCGGAGATCGCGGGCGTGACAGATGTGGCCAGGCAGCTCGCGAAGGCGCCGGACCTGCGGGGCCTGACGGCCCGCCAGCGGGCACAAATCGCCAACTGGGATCTGCCGGCTCGGCCCGACCCGCCCGCGTTCACCGTGTTCGAAAAGACCGTGAGCGAACTTCAGAACGCGATGACCGGGGGCGAGGTGACCTCCGAAGACATCACGCGGGAGTACCTCGCGCGCCTGTCGCTCTACGATCGCCAGGGCCCCGCCTTCCGCTCCGTGCTCGCCATCAACCCGCGGGCGATCGCCGATGCGCGCGGCCGCGATGCCGACCGCACGGCCGGCCGCGTCCTGAGCGCCTTCCACGGCGTGCCGATCGTGTTCAAGGACAACATCGACGCCGTCGAGCTGCCGACGACCGGCGGATCGCGGGCGCTGCTCGATCACCGTCCCCGCCTCGATTCGCGCGTGGCCGCCGGCATGAAGCGCGGCGGCGCCGTCGTGCTCGGCAAGGCCAACCTCGACGAGTTTCCGTTCGGCGACTTCGGCATCAGCACGGTGGGCGGCACGGTCGGGAATGCCTACGATCCATCGCTCAGTACTGCCGGATCGAGCGGCGGCAGCGCCACCGCGGTGGCCGCCAGCCTCGCGGCCCTGGGGTTCGGCACCGACACGTGCAACTCGCTCTCGAACCCCGGTTCGTTCGCATCGCTGGCCACCATCCGGACCACGCGCGGGCTCACGAGTCGTGCCGGCGTGATGCCGCTCAACACCTACAACGATGCCGTGGGGCCGATGGGGAAGTCGGTCCGTGACGTGGCCCTCGCGCTCGACCTCGTCACCGGCGCCGATCCCGAGGATCCGGTCACCGCAGACGCCGCTGCCCACATCGCCGGATCGTTTGCGCAAGACCTCGAGGCCGCGACCCTCAAGGGCAAGCGCATCGGCGCGTTCCGCCAGCGGTTCGTCGGGTTTACCGGCGAACGCGAGGTCGCGCAGAACATGGAGCGCGTGATCAAGGACCTGCAGGCCCAGGGCGCCGTCGTCGTCGACGTCGACATTCCCGACTACGATGCGAAGTACGCGGCCGCGCGAGGGGCTGCGCCCGGATCCCTGCGCGCGGCGTGGACGGCGTATCTGTCGCGCGGATCGAAGCCCGGCGACAAGGTGCTGACCATTCAGGATTTGCTCGCCTCGGGCAAGCTCGCACCCGTGAGCGCGCGCCGGCTCGAGGGCGCGCTTGCGCCCGCGCCCACGGGCGCGGCGTTGGACGAGGTCACGCGCCGGTTCTTCGCCGGCCGCGACGCATTCCGCCAGATCTTCGTCGACCTGATGGATCGGCAGAAGCTCGACGCCATGCTCTACCCGGCCAACCACGCGCGGCCCCACACGCACGAGGGCGGCCTCGAACGCTATGGCTCCGAGCCCGGCACGTGCGAAGAGAGCGCGGCGACAGGGCTGCCGCAGGTGACCGTGCCCGCCGGGTTCATCGGCGGCCGCTACCCGGTAGGGATTTCGCTATTGGGAAGAATGTGGGACGACAAGCGGCTGCTCGAGCTCGCCGCGGCCTACGAACGCGCCACGCGCCACCGCCGCCCGCCAACAACCGTGAAATAGCCCGGAGCCCGGAAGCCCGGAGCCCGGAGCCCGGAGCCCGACAAGAATCAGTAAAGGACCTTCTCTTCGCCCAGCTCCGCGATCAGTTTCCTGAAGTGGGCCACGATCAGGTCGCGACGCTTCATCATCGCGTCGATCTCTGAACTGGTGAGGTCGCTGCCGACCGCCGCCTTGACCGATTCCTTCGTCAGCGCCTCGACCCTCGGCAGCAGCGCGCGATCCACCTTCGGCAGGTCCTTCGAATAGAGCAGCTCGGTCTGCAGCCGGAACGCGCGCGTGAAGTCGATCATCACGACCTTCCACTCGGGCGTGATCAGCACGTTGCCCAGGTTGCGGTCCGTGTCGCGCACCAGCGCCGCGAACAGCCGCATCCGGTACATCTGCTGGTTCCAGTCGGAGGCGTTCGGCGGTTGCACTTTCTTCTTCAGCCGCTCGCCTTCGTCCATCTGCGCGTCAATCCACCAGCAGAGCGACCCGTCCTTGCCGCCCCACCGCCGCCTGACATGGACCGGCATCATGTGGTCGAGGCCGAGCAGCCCGGAAAGGGCGAACGCCGCGAGGTTGTAGCGATAGTGGTCGACGAAGTTCATCTCGACCGTCGTGCCTCTCTTGCCCGTCAGGCTCGCGACCGTGCTGTACTCGTCGACGCTCTGGAAGGCGGCGTCATGGGTGACCACGCCGTCGGTGAGCGTCAGGCGCTTGGGACTGGTGATGCCCTTGCTCGTGTCGCGCGACCTGACGACCTTTGCCTTGAGCATGAACTCGCGCATCTCGTCGCGAGTGAGGGACGGCGGTGCGACCGCGACCGCCTGCGCGGCGGCGTTGACCGGCACCAACAAGGCGATCAGGAGGAGGATCACCATAGGGGTCTGACCCCTCCGCAGGGGCGAATGTGCCGAGGGGTCTGACCCCTCGGCGTTTGACTACTTGTAGATCTTCGTGAAGTTGACCGACGCGCCGCCGGCCTGCGGTTGCACGCCGACGCTGAACCGGCTGCCGCCCATGTTCATCGTCACCGTGCGCGCCGACGCGAGGCCGAAGCCGGCGCCCAGGACGACGTCCGTCGCGTGGTGGCGGTTCCAGGACATGCGGGCCAGGGCCACGTACGAGCCGAACGCGTAGGCGGGTACGCCGACCTTCCATCCGTAATAACGATGCAGCACGCCGGCCGTGGCAAACGCGCTGGCGGCGTGGCCCGAGGGGAAGGACATGTTATTGCTGCCGTCCGGCCGCTCGCGCCGGATGGTCATCTTCACGCCCTGCACGAGCACCTGCGACAGCAGCTGCGCGCGGACGATGTCGCGGCCCACCATCGAGGCCTTGGTGCTGCCGAAGACGCGGCCCGCGCCGTAGGTGGCCAGGCCCGTGCCCATCTGGAACATGAACGTCCCGGCGATGTTGCCGGACTCGAACAGCGTCGTCGGGATGTTGAAGCCGTTGTTCACGCCCTCGCGATCCCACGGGGCGGCGGCCACCGCGCCGATCGCGAAATAGCTCAACACCTTCGCCGTGTCGGCGCTGAAGAAGTGCTTGAAATCGGAGGCCACGAGCTTGAGGACGTTCTGGCTGCCGCCCTCGATCGGGCTCGCCACGCCGACAATGTCGGTGGGCACCGGCCGCCCCGGCGGCGGCTGCTGATCGCCCGCGCCTGGCTCGGCGGCCGCACCCTCGACCCGTGGGCCGTCAGCGGGCACCGGCTCCTGCGCCCAGGCGGGCGCAGACAGGGCAAACGCGAGGGCAAACACACAGGCGTAGCGGGCAGTGTTCATAAACAGGCTCGGCTTCTGGCGCTGGAAAAGCGACATCCAGTATCTCATGGAATTCGCATCCCTTCAGAGTGTCGGCAAACGCGGCCTAAACCTTCAACCAGTGCCGCCCGTGTGTATTGTTTTTTGACGTTCAGATCACGGCAGTCGTTCCAGCCCGATGAGGGAAAACCCACTGGGTTTGCGCCGGAAATACGCCGAAACCGGGCGGGTCCACGCATCCGGCCCCCCCGTGGCGACCAGGTCGACCTTGATGAACTCCGAATCGGGCAGTTTCGGGACCGCCAGGGGGCTCTCGGCGCCTCCGGTCGTCTCCACCAGCGTGGAGCGATCGGACGCGTTGTCGAACGTGTACCACAAGGCCCGGTAGCCCTCGGGCGCCTTGGCCATGCCCGCTTCCGCCGCCAGGTTCCGGAACCTCAGCCGTCCCTGATCGTCGATGGCCGGATCCATCAGCGGGTTCACCTTCGGCAGAAACGTCTGCAGGATCCGGCGGCGCCGATCGCTGATGGCCTTCGCCAGGAACTGCTCCGCCTCCGGATCGGCGAACTGCCCTTCCGCGACCGCGGCCCGGATCATGTCGTCCGTGATCGCCGCCAGCTTGCTGGCCGCCCAGAAGGTGTCGTCGGGACGCATGTGGCGGAACGCCGCATTGGTGATGTGCGGCCACCATGTTTCGGGATTCCATTCCGAATGATCCCGCGGCAGCCGTCCGATCGATCGCGACTCGAAGTAGTCCTGCGTGCGCCATTGCGGGATCTTGAAGCCGAGCGCGAGCACGCGCTTGCCGATGTCGCCAGGTTGCTCGATCAGCGCCTCGTAGCCCTCCCAGCCCTCGCGCGGGCCCACGGCGGCGCTGCCGAGCGCGGAGCCGAAGTCGAGCAGGTAGTGGCGGATGAACGAGCGGCCGTTCTCGGTGACCAGCGACGACAGCGAGTTGATGCCCTTGGCGTCGACGTGATTGAGCCACGCGGCAAACACGAAGTAGCCGCGCAGCTCGCGCCGATGCTCGTGCGGGACGATGTCGTTGGGGTCGTCGGCGCGTGTGCCGTGAAAGGCGATGCGCCCCACCGGCCGCCCCGGCGTGGCCTTGCTGGCGATCACGCGATAGGTGCCGTCCGGATCGCGGTCGGCCCTCGACAGCAGCCACATCACGTCGCCTTGGTGCATCGGCCGTTCCATCTTGCCGGGGGGCGTGATCTTCGTGTCGCGGCCAATCACAAGGTTCGCGGGATCGAGCCGCGCCATGTGGTACTCGGCCGTGTGATAACCCGCGGCCCAGAACAGCTTCGCCGCCACGATCTCGCTGCCGGTGGCCATCCCGCGCCAGCCGGGGGGATCGAACTTGAGGAACCAGACCAGGCCGGCCGCGTCGCGGATCGTGAACCCGGGTGTGATGCCGTCGCTCTTCGCTGAAATGACGGTCCACTTGCCCGGCGCGGGCCCGGCGGTGGTGTTGGCGGCCCGCGCCACGAGCGGCGGCGTCAGCGGCACGCGGCCGGCGCGGTTCACGAAGAACGGACCGTCGGGGACTTCATCCACCGTGTTGATGTTCTTCGCGCGCTGCCCGAGCACGGTGTCGCCCGGTCTCCAGAACAGGTTCTCGAGCGTCTGGTAGGTGAGGTCGGGCTCGTAGCGCTTGGCGGCCTTGACATCTTGCGTGATCGGCTCGCGCCAGATCGGGTCGTCGGGGAAGAACCGCGGCGTCGCCGCCGAGACGGCCCAAGTGCCGGTGGCGATGACGAGAACGGCGATGGCGCGCCAGATTCGCATCATGGCTAGAACACCTGTGACCCGGCGAAGATGATGCCGAGCCCTTCGCGGCCCTTTGCCACTTCCATGCGGAGCGCGGTAAAGCCCGGCCCGTGAAAGCGCGCGCCAAGGCCCCAGGCGGTCTCGAGCTCCTTCAGGGTGAGCTGGCGCGTCTCGGGGGCGACCTTGCCGGCATCGACGAACACCGCCATGTCGAGGTACCGCGACGGGCGCCAGCGATACTCGCCGCTGAGCAGCAGGCGATGGCGATCGGTGAAGCGCCGGTTGCGAAACCCGCGCAGCGTGGAGCCGCTGCCGAGAAACGGGCCCAGCATCACGGGCACGTCGTGGCCCGGTTCGGGATGGGTCGTGGTGGCCAGGCCGCGGAACGCGAGCACGAACTGCTCGCGCACGAGCGGCAGCAGCTGCACGACCTCGTATTCTTGCGATCGAAAGCTGAACGGGAGGCCGTTCTTTTCCGCGTGCTTCACGACGGTGGCGCGGTAGAAGCCGCCGCGCGTGCTGTAGCCCGGCGACGTACGCCAGTCGATCCCGACGGTGCCACGCGTGACGTTGTACTGAAGCGCCTCGCCGATGCCGGGTGCCAGGTCGCCCGTCAAGCCCGGGAAGTCCCGCTGCGTGTCGATGTCGAGCCAGGAGTAGCCGCCGCTCAGCGAGAGCCAGCGCTGCGGCGTGAGCGTGGCATCGCCGCCAAACTCGGTGGGCTGGTAGTCGTAGCGCTCGCGCGCGGCCTTCGCCGACCCGGGACCGAGGCCGTAGAACGAAACGCCCCTGGCGTCGGTCCAACGCGCCAGGCCGTCCACCCGCAGCATGCCGTGCCACAGTTCGGGCGCAGAGAACTTGCCTTCCATCAGGATGGAGTTGTTCAGCGACACGCCCGCCATGACGTTGGCCGATGCGGCGTTGGGCAGGCGCTTGAGGAAGCCGGCGCCGATGGCCATCCCGCTGCCGCCGAACACGCTGCCGAACCAGGGATAGAGCCCGTCGCCGCCGGCGAGGAGCGGCGAGATCAACACGCGGCGGATGATCCGTTCCGCCTCGCTCGGCCCCTCGGCCCCGAGTTGTGCGGCCTTCTTCTCTTGTTCCTGGGCGATGGCCTCCACGCGCGTGGTTTGCGCGCCGGCGGAAATGGCCAGCGTCAGCATCACGAGGACGGCCGTCGTCCGGAGCATGGACTGATTATAGTACCGAGGGGTCTGACCCCTACAGCTCCCACTTCGTCCGCGTGTAGGCGACGTGGAACCCGTTGCGTTCGGCATTGCGCTGCGATGCGGTCCCCGGCGCCGCGCACATCATGGCCAGGTCGCAGCCGCTCGAGGCCGCGGATCGGAGGCGGGTGTCGAGCAGCGCCGATTGCGCCCCGTGCCGCCGCCCGCCCGGCACGGTGCTCGCGCCGGCGAGCAGCGCCACGCCCTCGTGCATGAACAGCGCGGCGGTGGCGATGGGCGTGCCCTCGAGCTCCGCGATGAAGCAGGTCGCGCGCGCCACGCTGATGTGCGCAAAGCCCTCGATGAACGGCCGCACCTCGGGCGACTCGCTCCATCCTTGTCCCGCGATGCGCGCGTAGAGGTCGCCTTCGGTCCGGTCCACGCGCCGGACGCGAAGGTTGGCTTGTGCGGCGGGTTCCGGCGCTCCGCCCTCGAGCGGCCGGAACAGCACGCTCGACATTTCAACCGGCTTGTAGCCGCGCGCCACCAGCAGGGCAGACACCTCGACGCCGCCGAGCGGGCAGACTTCGTGAAACACGCGCGATCCGCGGGTCTGGAAGAATCGCTCGATCGCGTCGAGATCCGCCGTCGTCAGCGGCGCGTGGATGCCCAGGCCGAACGTCTGCGTCAGCGGCGAGCCGACCCCGGCAAACATCGCCAGCGTCCCGCCGATCGATTTCCAGATCGCGCCCGAGTTCGGATCGCGGGCGGCCATCGCTTCGACGAATGCGGCGTTGCCGCGGCCTTCGGTCGCTTCGAGCCGGCGGGCGAGCATGAGGTCGGCAAACCAGGGAGGCGGCACGGGGGCATGTTACTTCGCGAATCGGCCAGCTGCCGGCTGCAAGCCGTTCCCGCCCGGGGAGTCGTCGCACCCGGCGAGCACCGGGAGAAGCGCCAGTGCAAAGAGGGATCGCGAAATCGAACCCATCACGTGCCCGGGGTGGCGCGGATCAGGTGATCGGCGGCAGGCCCTGCTTGGTATCCTGCAGGATTTCGAGAATGGCCCGCCGATCGCTCGGCGACAGGTGTCCGTACCTTCGTGAGGTGTCCTTGCCCGAGAGAATTTCGAACATCCGCCGGTAGACCGCGTCCTTCACCGGCGCCGGCAACGCTTCGAAGGCTTCGGCGTAGACCATGAAACTGCAGGGATACTTCATCAGGCGATCGGCCAGGTCCAACTCGCCGAGCGAACGGCCTTGCCGATCCCTCGGCATCCTCGACCGCAGGCTCGCGGCAAATCCCGGGCGCGGCGTGACGGTCACCACCGGCGTGGCCTCGCCGACGAACAACAGGTAGTCGGCGAGCTCGTTCACCCGCGCGCCCACGTTCGTGGCGCCCGTGCGCGATTCCCAATTCAGTCTCGTCAGCAGGTTGATCGCGTGCATCTGGTGGTCGAAGACCAGCAGCGATCCGATGTCGCTCGCCGACGACGGATAGCCGCGCGTTTCGGGCGCGCTCGCCATCCACTCGATGAACACGTGGTTCGAGATGATCTTCGGACCGGAGGTCGGGTGCACCGTGACCGTGGCGTTGCCGAGATGTCCCAGCGGGTTGTAGCGCGGCGCCTCGGCGTTGGCGGTCACGAACCAGCCGCCCCAGCGTTCGGTATGCGGTGTCCGGTGATTTACCGTCGCGCTGCCGAGCTGCGGCAGCACCTGGCCCTCGCCGTCCACCATGTGGCTGCGCGCGATCATCCCCGGCACGTTGAACGTACTCTCCGACTGGTGGCAACTGAGGCAGCTGTCCCGGCGCGTGAACACGGGCGTCACGGCTGCCGCTTGATCGAGCGTGTAGAACACCACGCCCTGCTGCGGATCGTGCGACGCCACCTCGAGCTCGGGAGCGCCGGGAATGTAGCCGACGGCGACCGACTCGTTGAAGAACAGCGCCCTGGGGTTGTGCGGGCTGGTGTAGGCGCGCTGAATCCCGGTCTTCGAGAACACGAGTTGCTGGGATTCCACCGACACGCCGAGGGCGTCGAGCACGGAGAGCAGGTAGCCGGTTCGAGCGTCGCGCTGGAGCGTTCGGGCCGATCGCGCCAGCGCCTCGTTCAGTTTCGCCACACGATCGGTCGCCGGTCGGACGTTGTACTGAATGCTCGGGTGGCCGTCCAGCGTCAGCGTTTGGGCGACGATGACGGCGCCGCCGGCCGCGCAGGCTCCCAGGCCGACCAGCGTTCTGGCCCAGGCGTTCATTGCAGCGCTTGATACACCAGGTTCGGAAACGCCTCGCGCAGGTCGGTGGCGTTCGGAATGAGCTGGATCATCAGCACCATCACGAGCTTCGCGTCGGGATCGACGCGATACACGGATCCGTAGGCGCCGCCCCAACCGAAGGATCCCTCACAGCTCATGCCGTTGGCGCCGTAGCGGTCGGTTGTTTCGAAGCCGAGGCCATAGCCGAGACCGTTCGCCGAATGGAGCGTACCGACCTGGTTGGTGGCCATCAGCTTGACGCTGCGTGGCGACAGCAGCCGCACCCCGTCAACGCTGCCGCCGAGGCGCATCGCCTCGAGGAAGCGCGCGTAGTCGCGCGCCGTCGAGAGCAGCCCGGCGCCGCCGGCGAAGTTCTTGCGCGGCCCCTCCACGTAGTGGCCCTGGCCGCGCGCGCCATCGGGCGCGCGAACCAATCCGCCGTCCTGGCTCGCATACACGGCCGACAGCCGCGCGCCCTCGGCGGCGGGCAGAAAGAACCGCGTGTCCTTCATGCCGAGCGGCGCGATGATCCGTGTGCGCAAATACTCGTCAAGCGGCAGGCCCGAGGCCTTTTCGACAATGCAGCCGAGGATGTCGGTGTTGTAGCCGTAGACCCACTGCTCGCCGGGTTGCGCCACAAACGGCAACGTCCCCAGCCGCTCCATCGTCGCGCAAACCGCTTCGTCCTTGTCGGCGGTGTACCAGCCGAAGCCCGCCGCGGGACCGAGACCCTTGGCTTGGTACAGATCGGCGACGGATCGGTCGGTGCCGTACGAGATGCCCGCCGTGTGCGTGAGCAGGTCACGAATCGTGATCGGCCGTCGGGCGGGAACGATTTCGACGGCGCCGTCCTTCGCCACGGCCACGGCCGTCTTCGCGAAGGTGGGAATGAACTCTCCGGCCCGGCGTCCGAGCGAGAGGCGGCCCTCTTCGATGAGCTGCAGGATCGCCACGCTCGTGAGCGCCTTGGTCTGCGAGGCAATGCGGAAGATCGTGTCGGCGGTCATCCGCCGGCCGGCTTCCTTGTCGGCCCAGCCGAATGCCTTCTCGTACACCGGCTTGCCGTCCTGCAGGACCATGGCCACGATGCCGGCCACTCGGTTGTCGTCGACATAACGCTGCAGCCCGCGATCGATTACGGCCACGCGATCGGCGGCGAGCCCGCCCGGGCCGGCGGCGGTGCGAGTTTGCAGCGAAGCGGGCGCGGGAACGAGCAGCGCCGCCAGAACGACGGCGAGTCCGATTGCCGCAAACGGTCCCGATGCCGGCTTTCTCATGTCGTCCCCTATTCGCGCGGCTGAAGGCTGAAGGCTGTAGGCTGAAGGCTGAAGGCTGTAGGCTGAAGGCGAATCAGGCCTGCTTGACCTCTGTGATCAGCTTCTGCAGGCTCTGCTTGGCATCCCCGAACAACATCCACGTGCGCGGGGCATAGAACAGCTCGTTCTCGATTCCGGCGAAGCCGGCCGCCATGCTGCGCTTCATCACCACCGTCAT
The DNA here is from genome assembly GCA_001768615.1 of Acidobacteria bacterium RIFCSPLOWO2_12_FULL_67_14b. Classification (GTDB taxonomy): domain Bacteria; phylum Acidobacteriota; class Vicinamibacteria; order Vicinamibacterales; family UBA2999; genus 12-FULL-67-14b. The sequence continues at coordinate 11,727 of MELE01000223.1, forward strand.
CTTCGCGTGGTCGGCATTGATGATGGGCATGCCGAAGATCGGCGAGCCCTTGTCGTGGCGCGCCGCCGGGTTCACCACGTCGTTGGCGCCAATCACCAGGCACGCGTCCGCATCGTCGAACTCGCTGTTGATGTCGTCCATCGCGTAGAGCCGGTCGTACGGGATGTTCGCCTCCGCGAGGAGCACGTTCATGTGTCCGGGCATGCGTCCCGCCACCGGGTGGATGGCATACTTCACCACACCGCCGCGTTTCTCGATCAAGTCGGCCAGTTCGCGCACCTGGTGCTGCGCCTGAGCGACGGCCATCCCGTAGCCGGGGACGATAATCACCTTCCGCGCGTACGCCAGCTGGACGGCGAAGTCTTCGGGCGCGATGGACTTCACGGTCAGGCCCGCGGAACTGGTCGCGCCGGTCGCACCCGCCGTGGCGCCGAACGCGCCAAACAGCACGTTGGCCAGTGACCGGTTCATCGCCTTGCACATGATCCGGCTCAGGATGATGCCCGACGAGCCCACCAGCGCGCCCGCGATGATGAGCACCTCGTTGTTGATCACAAAGCCGGTCATGCCGGCCGCGATGCCTGAGTACGAGTTGAGCAGCGAAATCACCACCGGCATGTCCGCGCCGCCGATGGGAATCACCAGCAGCACGCCGAGCACCAGCCCCATCACGCAGACCCCGTAGAAGGGCAGGATGAGGGGCACTTCCGTGGAGACCTGCCAGCCCGCCAGCGCCAGGGTCGCGAGGAACACAAGCAGGTTCGAGGCGTTCTGGGCGGGAAAGGTGATGGGCTTGCCCGACATCAATTCCTGCAGCTTGGCAAATGCCACGAGGCTGCCCGTGAGCGTCACGGCACCGATGATCAAACTGAGCTGCATCACGACGCCGGTCGGCGTCGGGATGTTGGCCCCGGATTCGAAGACCCGGTAGAACTCGGCCGCGCCGACGACCATCGACGCGCCGCCGCCAAAACCGTTGAGCAGCGCCACCATCTGCGGCATCGCCGTCATCTTCACGGCATAGGCCTGCCATAGTCCGAGCGCGGTGCCCACGACCATGCCCGCCGCGATGACCCCATAGGAGACCACCGTGTGATCGACGAGCGTGACGAGGATCGCAATCAGCATCCCCACGCCGGAGATGGCGTTGCCCTGCCGCGCGGTGGCGGGGCTGCCCAGACGCTTGAGGCCGATGATGAACAGGACGGCTGAGACGAGATAGAGAATCTGGTTCAACCAGCCGGGCATCAGCGTTTCTCCTTTGGCGCGGACTTGAACATGCCCAGCATCCGGTCGGTCACCGCGTAGCCACCCGCCACGTTCATCATGGCGAGCACAATGGCGATGAAGCCGAAATAGGTCGAGATCCACCCGAGGTCGCTGCCCGCGATGATCAGGGCGCCAACGATCGTGATGCCGCTGACGGCGTTCGCGCCGGACATCAACGGGGTGTGGAGCGTCGGCGGGACGCGGCCGATCAGCTCGACGCCAAGAAACGTGGAGAGCGTGAAAATGACAATCGCGATGATTAGCGCTTCGGTGGTCATGAAGAACTCCTGATCTGGCCGGCGTGGACCAGGCACATCGGGCCCGTGATCTCATCGTCCATGCTGATCACGAGTTGGCCCTCCTTGCTGATGAGGTGTCGGAGGAGCGTCAGGATGTTGCGGCTCAGCATCTGGCTCGCATGCAGCGGCATCGTGGCCGGCAGGTTCACCGGGCCCAGGATGGTCACGCCGTTGGCCGTGATCACGGTTTCGCCCGCTCGTGTCAGCGCGCAATTACCACCGGTCTCGGCCGCGAGGTCGATGATCACGCTGCCGGGCTTCATCGACGCGACCATCGGCTCGGTGATCAGGACGGGCGCCCGCTTGCCGGGAATGGCGGCCGTGGAAATCACCAGGTCCATGTCCTTGATGTGGCCGGCCAGCGCCGCCTGTGTCCGCGCTTGCTCGTCCTCGGTCTGGGCCCGCGCGTATCCCCCCTGTCCTTCCGCGCCCGCGCCCACCGCGTCGGCGGCCACAAACGAGGCGCCCAGCGATTGCACCTGTTCCTTCACCGCGGGCCGCACGTCGAACGCCGACACGACGGCGCCCAGCCGGCGCGCCGTCGCGATCGCCTGCAGTCCCGCGACGCCGGCGCCGAGGACGAACGCCTTGCCAGGCGTAAGCGATCCGGCCGCGGTGGTCATCATCGGCAGCAGCCGTGGCATCGTCGAGGCGCCGAGCAGCACGGCCTTGTAGCCCGCCACGGTCGCCTGAGACGAGAGTACGTCCATCGACTGGGCCCGGGTGATGCGCGGTACGCGCTCGAGGCCCAGCGCCGTCACGTTGCGATTCGCCAGTTGGGTGAGAAGGTCGCCGGCCGAAGAGGCCGGAAGAAAGCTGATGAGGAGCGCCCCGGAGGGCAGGTGTCCCGCTTCGTCCAGGCTGGGCGGCTGGACCTTCAAGACGACGTGTGCTCCGGCCAGGGCGTCGTTCGCCGAGCCGGCCAGCGCGGCGCCCGCGGCCGCGTAGGGCGCATCGGGAAACCCCGCCGCCTGGCCCGCGCCGCTTTCGACCACCATTTCGACGCCGGCTTTCACGAGCTGGCCCACCGATTCCGGGACGAGCGCAACACGGTGTTCCCCCGCGGCCCGTTCCTTCAGGACGACGATTCGCATGCAGGGTATTCTACCTTCGCGGGCGCCGCGGAATCACGAAGTCTTCTACGTTGCCGGAATCAGTTTCAGCCGGAACTCCCGCTGCAGCAGCGCCAGGTTCAACGCCATCTGCAAGGCCGTCGACAACACCGTGAACCACCAGATCCACGTCAGCGCGAAATCCGGCCGCCGCGACAGGATCACCGCCGGCAGCACGCCGACCACGATGCGGATGAACGACGTCATCAGCGACGGCAGGGTGTTGCCCATCGCCTGGAACATGCTCGCCGATACGAACGTGATCCCCGACGGCACGAAGTTCAGCGAGACGATGTGCAGGTAATCGACGCCGACGTGGATGACCTCGCGATCCGAGCTGAAAAGCCCGATCAGCGGCACCGCGCCGACGTAGACGCCCGCCGCGAACACCAGCATGGCGATCGCGGCCATCGACGCGGCGCTCGTGAAGGCGGCGCGCACGCGCTCGCCCTTGCGCGCGCCGTAGTTCTGCCCGGCGACCGGCGCCACCGCAAAGCCGAGCGCCACCACCGGCAAGAACGCCGACTGCACGATGCGCAGGCCGATGCCGAAGCCGGCCTGCGCCGCCGCGCCGAACGGTCGGGTGATCGAGTAGACCACAAGCATGTAGACGCCCATCAACGCGAACTCGGCGCCGGCCGGCAGGCCGATCTTCAGCATGCGGCCCCACATCCCGAACCGCGGCGACCACTCCGACACCCGGAACCGCAGGTAGGCGTCCTGGTCGACGAAGTAGTACGAGATCCAGACGACGCCGATGGCGATCGCGACCAACGTCGCGACCGCCGCGCCGCTGACCCCCATCGGATCGAACGGCCCCCATCCGAAGATCAACATCGGCGCGAACACGATGTTCAGGATCACGGTGCCGGTCTGCACGATCATGCCGGGCCTGAAGTTGCCCGTCCCGCGCAGCGCCGCGCCCATGGCCACCATCGCGAACTGCAGCGCCATCGCCGGAATGAACCAGAGCAGGTACTGCTCGGCCTGCGCCTGCATGCTCGCATCCGCGCTCAGCGCCGCCGCGTAGGCGGTGCGGTAGTACATCGCCACCGCGAGGAACGAGACCCCGGCGGCCATCGACAGCACCTGCGACTGGTTGAACACCACGATCGCCTGGTCGTGCTCCTTGCGCCCGGCCGCGTGCGACACCAGCGTCGTCGTACCGACCGCCAGCATCTGCGAGATCGCGAGCACGATGAACGAGAGGTTGGCGCTGATACCAACCGCGGCCACCGCGTCGGTGCCGAGCCGCCCGACCCAGAACAGATCGACCAGCACGTACAGGGTCTGGAAGATCATGCTGACGAGCATGAAGCTGGTGGTCTTGATCAAGTGGCCGGAGAGCGATCCGGTGGTGAGGTCCTGCATGGAGTGGAGTTAATTATACGGTGCGGCCGGACGTGTCAGAATTGGCGGGCGTACGCAAACCAAAAAAAATGAAGCAGGTTCGAATTGTCCTGTCGTGGCTGCCGGTGCGGGAGCGGTGGCGGTGGGCCGTGCTCGTGCCGATCGTGGGCCTGGCCGCGATCATCGAGGCCGCCGGCGCGCTGGCCGTCTTCGGCCTGCTCCGCCTCGTCGTCGATCCCGAACAGGTGCGCACCGCGCCCGTGGTGTCGGCGATGGCGCGGACCTGGCCGTCGGCCGATCCGCGATCGATCGTCGCCGCGCTCGCCCTTGGCGTGGGCGCGTTCTACGTCGCGCGCGCCGTGTTCCTGTCGTGGTCCGACTGGGTGAAGCAGGGCGTCGTCTACGGGTCGGCCGCGACGGCGGCCGAGCGGCTGTTCGCCCGCTACCTGGCCGCGGATTACCTCTTTCACGTGCGGCGCCGATCGGCGTCGCTGATCGAGCCGATGACCCGATCGGCCGACATCGCCTACGAGCTCGTCGCGGGCTCGGCGGTGAACATCCTCGCCGAGGCCGCGACCATCGCCGCGCTCGTGCTCGTGCTCGTCGCCTCGGCGCCGCCGATCACGCTGGTCGCCGTGGCGCTCGTGCTCGGCCTGGTGCTCGTGCCGATCGTGCTGACGCGGCGATCCTGGGAACGGATCGGCGAGCAGGAGCGCGGGCTGTTCCAGCAGCAGCTGCATGTGCTGCAGCAGAGCCTCGGCGCGATCAAGGACGTGAAGGTCACCGGCCGGCAGCCGTTCTTCGAAGAGCAGTTCCGCCACCTCAAACGCGACCTGGCCCGGACCAAGCAGCGCCGCTCGTGGGCCGCGGGCGTGGCGCGGCTCGGCGTCGAAGCCACGCTGATCCTGTGCATGCTGCTCGTCGTGTTCCTCGTGATGCGGGACGACGGGCCGGGCACCGGTACGGTGTCGGTGCTGGCGCTGTTTGCCTACACCGGATTTCGCGTGGTCCCCTCCGCCAACCGCATCATGCTCAACGTCGGCTACTTGCGTGAAGCGCAGTCGTGGGTCGAGGGTATGGACCGGGACATGCGGGCGTTGCCCCTGCCGGCGCCGCGGCCCTTCGAGCACCAGCCGCCGATGTTGCGTGAGTCGCTCGCGTGCGACCAGGTGTCGGTCCGCTACGAAGACGGCGCCGCGCTCGCGCTCGACAACGTCAGCCTGACCATCCGGCGCGGCCAGTCGATTGGCATCGTCGGACCCACGGGCGCCGGCAAGAGCACGCTGGTCGACGTGCTGCTCGGCCTGCTGACGCCGACCGCGGGCCGCGTGCTGGTGGACGGCGAGCCGCTCGAGGGCCACGAGCGCGCGTGGCAGCGCCAGATCGGCTACGTCTCCCAGGACGTCTACCTGCTGGACGATTCGCTGCGCCGCAACATCGCCTTCGGCATTCCGGATGCCGCGATCGATGAGACCCGCCTGGCGAATGCCGTGACCCTCGCGCACCTCGACGAGGTCGTGGCCGGCCTGCCGAGGCGCCTGGAAACCGTCGTCGGCGAAGACGGCGTGCGGCTGTCGGGCGGGCAGCGGCAACGCGTGGCGATCGCGCGCGCGCTGTATCACGACCCCGCGATCATCGTCTTCGACGAGGCCACCGCCGCGCTCGACAACCAGACCGAGCGCGAGGTGACCTCCGCCATCACCTCGTTGCGGGGCACGCGGACGCTCATCGCGATTGCGCACCGCCTGACGACCGTGAGGGAGTGCGACCGGTTGATCTACCTGCGCGACGGACGCGTCGCGGGATTTGGACCCTATTCGGAATTATTGAAGGACGACAGCTTCCGTCAGCTGACGTAATCCGCTCACGTAGGGCGCCCACGTAGGGCGCCCCTTTAGGGGCGCCGCTGAGACTCTTCGACGATGCCAAGGAACTGATCGACGAAGCGCTCGGTCGAAAATCGCGCCGAGTGCTGCCGCTGCCGCCGGCGGATCGCGTCGCGGGTGGCGGGGTCCCGCGCGACGCCGCCGATGCGGGCCACGGCGTCGTCCTCGGTCCGCCACAACAATCGCGAATCACCGTCCACCACCTCCACCGAGCCACCGCTCGCGTGCGGA
>MELE01000224.1 GCA_001768615.1 Acidobacteria bacterium RIFCSPLOWO2_12_FULL_67_14b
TCATCAAGGTCGGTGCGGCCACCGAGACCGAGATGAAGGAGAAGAAGGCCCGCGTCGAAGACGCGATGCACGCGACCAAGGCGGCCGTGGAAGAGGGCATCGTGCCTGGCGGCGGCGTGGCGCTCCTCCGGGCGTCGCACGTGCTCAAGAACCTGAAGCTCGGCGGCGATCAGCAGATCGGCGTGAACATCGTGGCCCGCGCCATCGAGGAACCGATGCGCTGGATCGCGACCAACGCCGGCCAGGAAGGCTCCATCGTCGTGCAGAAGGTGCGCGAGATGAAGGACGAAGAGGGCTTCAACGCGTTGACCGATACCTACGAGAACCTGGTCAAGGCGGGCGTCATCGACCCGGCGAAGGTGGTGCGCTCGGCGCTCCAGAACTCGTCCTCGATTGCGTCACTGCTGCTCACAACCGAAGCCTGCATTTGCGACATTCCTGAAGAGAAGAAGGACGCGCCGATGCCTGGCGGAGGCGGCGGCGGCATGGGCGGAATGTACTAACGCGTGAAATTAGGAAGTAAGAATTGAAAAAGGCCCGGGAGGAGCAATCCTCACCGGGCCTTTTCTTCTTGATCAACCTGCCTGCCCCACCCGACCAGCCCGCCCCGCCCGGCGCCTTACCGGAGTGTGAAAGTGAGCTCGATCGTGATGAGGACCGACACGGCCTCGCCGAGCCTGGTGCCAGGACGGAAGCGCCACTGTTTGGCCGCTCTGACGGCTTCCCCATCCAGGCCGAACACGGGATCGAGCGAGCGCACCACCTGCACGTCAGCCACCGAACCGTCCGGCCGGACGATGCACTCGAGCAGGACACTGCCTTGGACTTTGGCGCGCATGGCGTCGGAGGTGTACTGAGGACGCACCTCGCGCAACACGACCGGGAGCGTAACGCCGTTACCAGGACGGTAAACACCGCCGCCCGTTCCTCCCCCGCTCCCGGGCCCCAGACCTGAGCCCGAACCAGGGCCGACGCCCGTGCCCGTCCCCGTACCCGCGCCGCCACCGCTGCCCGATCCCTGCGACAGGGTCGGGGGGCCGGGAGGCGCCTCAATCGCGCCGGGAAGCGAGTCCGACGCGGCGGCGAGGCTCTTCGCCGGAATGTTCAACTGCTCGACCGGATTCGGCTCGGCCTTGGCCTGCTGCAGTTCGAGCGTCGGCGGCTTCAAGACCGGAACGGTGATTTTGTCTTTGCCCGGCAGTTCCGCCTGACGAGGCGGCTCCTTCATCCGGTTGCCGCCGCCGCCACCGCCGCCGCCCGGCCCTGGCTGGCTCAACCAGGTGATGTTGCTGCTGGGCTGATCGGGGAGTACCGCCGCCGTTGTGGTGTTGGCCCCGTACCGGACCATAAAGATCAGGAGCGAGAAGACCGCCACGTGATAGACGAGCGAGGCCACGAGCGCCGGGCCGAAGCGCGTGTCCCGCTGTTCGAAGAGGAACGGCACCGCCACGGGATGCTCGCCCTCGAAGTGAACCGACAGATGCCCGGCCGACGAATTGGCAGGCATTTCGGCCGTCCGGGTGGCTTCCGCCGTCGGAATCAGCGAAGTGTAGCTCGTAGAGATATTCTGTCGCACGAGTCTCACCGCCGCAACTGCAAAAGCGGTGCCTCGGTCCGCCCGCGCAATGTAAGACCTTTCAGCCGCTCAAATTGTCTGACCGTCCCCCGCCGGTTGCACCACGTCCCGATTCAAGCTCCTCACGCGACGCTCCATTCCACGGCTGGGGACACTAACACGATTCTTTGCGTTTATTCCTGTCTTCGCCGGCGCGTAGCGCAGGACGTAGCGCAGTCCTGCCGTGCCACACCTTTTTGATTTCTGAAAACCGCTCTAGACCCGGCCGGTCCAGGCGCCAATCGCGGCGTTGCCGCCGCCGTAAGAATGGAGAATCGCCAGCGCGTCCGCGGCACGGGGCTCGCTGTGAATCGCGACCAGGACGCCGCCGCGTGCCGTCAGGGTCTCGAAGATGCGACCGTCGTGTGACTGGAAGCCAATGCGGCGCATCGTGCCCGACAGACCCTGCGTGGCCAGATCCCGTTTGCCGCCCTGCAAAGCCTCCACGAGCGGTCCCCACATGACGACGACGCCGATGCCGGCGAGTTCCATCCGTTCCCCTGCCGCTCCGAAGGTCTTCTCGATGAGCAGGGACGCCTCTGGACTCTCCTTCGCCAGAATCGTCAACGACTCCTTCGTCAGCCCCGCCTGCTTCAGCGCGTCGAGTCCTTTGGCCGCCCATGCGGCGTCCTGAAAGACACCGACCGTAAACCGACGTGTTTCGACTTCAGTCATGCGTGCCTCGCGGTCGCGGCGCGGGAGTGTGCGTGCCTCCCGCCAGACACGCTAATGTATCACGTGCGCCTGATGACCCCTGACGTCGCGGTCGTGGGTGCCGGACCCGCCGGCGCGCGGGCGGCCTACGTGCTCGCGCGCGCCGGAGCGCGTGTGACGCTCTTCGACCCTTCGCATCCGCGCGAGAAGCCGTGCGGGGGCGGCGTCACCGGACGCGCGCTCTCGCTCGTGGCGGATGCCATGGCGCCGGGCGACTGCCCCGCCACCGTCGTGCGTTCCGCGCGGTTCACCAGCGGGGCGGGTGCGCGCTCGGTCTCCGTCCCGCTCGCCAATGCGCCCGTCGTCGCCAGCCGCGCCGCCTTCGACCGGGCGCTCCTGACCGCCGCCGAGACCGCCGGCGCGGCGCTCGTACCCTCGCGGGTGACCGACGTGATCATCGAGTCGACCGGTGTGCGGCTGGACACGACGACTGGCGTGTGCCGCGCCGATTTCGTGATTGGCGCCGACGGGGTGAACAGCATCGTGCGCCGCTGCGTGCACGCGCCGTTTGGCCGGCATCAGATCTCCATCGCCACCGGATTCTTCGCCCACGGCGTCACGAGCGATGAAATCGTGATTGAACTCGTGTCGGATCCGCCGGGCTACATCTGGTCGTTCCCGCGCCCTGATCACCTCGCGATCGGGATCTGCGCGCAGGCGGACGCCGGGGTCACCGCGGCTACGCTCCGCGCGAAGACCGCGCGCTGGATCCACGCGACGGGGATCGCGGGGCAGGCGCCGCTCGTGCCGTATTCGTGGCCGATCCCGTCCCTGGAAGCGCGGGATTTCGAACGGCTCGAAACGGCGGGACCCCGCTGGGCGCTGATCGGCGATGCGGCCGGACTTTGCGATCCGATGACGCGCGAGGGCATCTTTCTCGCGCTCTCCTCGGGTCAATGGGTGGCCGACGCGCTCGGGAACGGGGCGCACGCGGGCCGGACCTATGCGTCCCGGGTCCGGGCGGAGGCGGCACCCGAGTTGGCCCGGGCCGCGAGGCTCAAAGCCGGCTTCTTCCGTCCCGCCTTCACGGAATTGCTGATGCGCGCGCTGCAACACAGCGCCGCCATCCGGGCCGTGATGGCCGACCTCGTTTCCGGAGAACAACGCTACGCCGGGTTGAAATGGCGGCTGCTGCGCACGCTCGAACTCGGCCTCGCGTGGCGCGCGCTCATAAGCCGGTCATAAGCGACCCGCATCCGCCCCGTTACGCGGGCCCGTGCCGGAAAGTGGTACAATCCCGGTCACCGAAGGAGACATGCCATGAGCCTTGGACTTCCGGAACTGCTCGTGATTCTGGCGATCATCGTGATCATCTTTGGCGCCAACAAGCTGCCGCAGCTCGGCCGCGGCATCGGCGCCGCAATCAAGAACTTCAAGAACGAAGTGAAAGACGACAAAGACGACGCCGACGCCAAGCACGTGTCATAGCACCACACGCGCATCGCCCATCCGGCGGGTGATGCGCTCGCGATCCAGATATTCGAGCAGCGGGATCGCGAACTTGCGGCTCACACCGAACCGCCCCTTGAACGTAGCCACGTCGAGACGCGCCGGGGCGCCAGCCGAGGCCTTCAGCCCAGCCACTTCCGCTTTCATTTTCTTCAACGCCTCGTCGTGGAACAGCAGCGCGTCCAGCGGTACCAGCACTTTCTGACGCTGTAACAGCTTCAGCATCCGATCGGCGACCGGCGCCGCTACGCCGAGCGCAGCCGCAATCGACGAGGCATCGGGCGGTGTCAGCCCGCCGTCCAGATACGCGCGCTCCAGCGCGGCGCGCGCCCGCTCCTCCTCCGGCGACAGTTCCACACGGTGCCCGGCCAGCGCCACGCGCTCCCGCGCAACGACGGTTCCCGCCGCAACCAGATCGGCGAGCGCCCGCTCGAAGACCGCCGCATCTCCGCGCCCGAACAACTGCTCGCGCAGTTCCTCTCTCGGTACGCCTCCCGACAGCGGCTGCGTCCGATGATGCGCGGTGAGCGAGACCACCAGTGCCTGCTGCAGGCGCTCAAACACCGCGGCCGCGACCACGGTGTCGCCTGCCGCCACCGCGCGCCGCGCGCTGACGAGCGCCTCGACACGCGCGTCGATCTCGCCCGGATCGATCCCCACGCGGGTCACCAGCGCCCGTCGCGACAGACCGCCGACGCCCGCGTCCTCGATCAGCATGCCGGTCACCCGCATTTCGACGGCCGTACGGTCGTTGGCATCAGGATCGAAGGACAGGGCGACGCACCGCGTCAGTGCGGCTTCACTGCGAATCGCCGTCCTCGGCGGCCGCGGATCGAGAATGAGCCCGCCTCCGATGGTGACCGGCGGCGAGTACGCCCGGAGGACGTAGCGGTCGCCGCGCGCCACGACCACCGGCGTCTCGAGGCGCAGGCGCACGAAGCGTCGAGTTCCGGGCTGGGCTGCCGGGATCCCGCCCGTGGCATCGAGCGGGCCGACGAGCGCGACACGCCCGAGGACCTCGGTCGTGCCTTGATGGAACCGTACGCGCGCGCCGTGCTTCAGCGGCTTGGCATCGGGGAGGATGTCGACCAGCGCGTCCGCCATTCGCGTGTCCTCGAACGCATCCGGCGTGACGAGGTGCTGGCCGCGTGCCACTTCCTCGACCTCCACGCCGCCTAGATTCACGGCCGCGCGCTGCCCGGCCACCGCCGCGTCCTGGCGTGCTCCATGCACCTGCACGCCGCGGACTTTGACTCGCCGCTCCCCCGCCGCCGGCGCGAGGATCAACTCATCGTCGACCGCAATGCGTCCGGACACGAGGGTCCCGGTGACCACGGTGCCGAATCCCCTCATCGAGAACACGCGGTCGATTGGGAGCCGCGTCACGCCGTCTACGCGACGCCTCCTGGCCTGACGACTCACCTCGACGAGCGCGGTCCGAAAGGCGTCCAGTCCCTCGCCGGTCCGGGCCGACACGGGTACGATCGGCGCGCCCTCGAGAAACGAACCGGCCACCAGTTCACGGATTTCAAGCCGCGCCAGCTCCAGCGTCTCCGGGTCGGCAAGATCGGACTTGGTCAGGGCAATGAGCCCGGCCGGGACGCGGAGCAGCCGGCAGATGTCGAAGTGCTCGCGCGTCTGCGGCATCACCGACTCGTCGGCGGCCACGACCAGCACGACCAGATCGATGCCGCCCGCGCCTGCGAGCATGTTCTTCACGAACCGCTCGTGCCCCGGCGCGTCCACGAAGGAAAAGTTGATGCCGGCGATGGCCTGATGCGCGAAGCCGAGGTCGATGGTGATGCCGCGGGCCTTTTCCTCCTTCAGGCGATCGGGATCGGTCCCGGTCAACGCGCGCACGAGTGCGCTCTTACCGTGATCGATATGACCCGCGGTCCCGACGACGACGGATGTCATCTGAGCGACGGTCTTTCACGAAGCCTCAACGCCTTCCACCTTTGCGCGTCTGCCTTTCCCGGCGGCCGGGCCGGCCCGTTCGCGTCTTGCCGTGCTTCTCGTGCTTGGGCGTCGCCCTGCTGCGGCGCGGCCCGCGCTCGCCCTCGCGGACGCGCTCGAGGATCTCGACGAGCCCGAGATCCACCTGCCGCACGTCCATGTTGACGCGAATGACCTGCACCTTGACCTTGTCGCCGAGGCGATACACGCGCTGCGCGTTCTCACCCCGCAAGAGGTGCGCGCCCTCAACGAACCGGTAGTAGTCGTCGGCCATGGTGGAGAT
>MELE01000225.1:0-93 GCA_001768615.1 Acidobacteria bacterium RIFCSPLOWO2_12_FULL_67_14b
ACGTTCACGGGCGCCGACGGCGCGCCGCGAACCGTCGCCCTGCGCGCGAAGATCGATCGGGTCGACCTGCTGGACGACGGGCGCTTTCGGCTG
>MELE01000225.1:122-7283 GCA_001768615.1 Acidobacteria bacterium RIFCSPLOWO2_12_FULL_67_14b
CCTGAAGACGGCGCTGCAGCTGCCGATCTACAGCGCGTGCGTGCGCACGCGCCTGTCGCGCGAGCACGGCCGGGACGTGCCGGCGAGCGAGGCGATGTACCTCTCGTTCGAGGGCGCGCGCGGGGTCGTGGCGCTCGAGCGCAAGGGCAAGGCGTTCGACGAACTGGTAACCGAGGCCGAGCATCGGCTGGTCGGCGCCCTCGACGACATCGCGGCGGGGCATTACCCGCCGCGGCCGGAGTCCAGGTCGCTCTGCACCATGTGCGCGTTCGTCACGGTTTGCCGGACCCCTGGTGGGCTCGATGCCTGAGCAACCTCGCCTCGACTTCGGGGACGACAAACCTAAAGGTTTGTCGCCACACTCCGTGCAAGGTTTGTCGCCGCAGCACGAGACGCCTGACGAGCGGGCGCGGCGCATCGCCGTCGATCCGCGCCGCAACGTGGCCCTCGAGGCCTCGGCCGGCACCGGCAAGACCCGCGTGCTGGTCGATCGCTACGTCGGCCTGCTCGAAGCGGGCGTGGCGCCGCGCAACATCCTCGCGATTACCTTCACGCGGAAGGCCGCCGCCGAAATGCGCCAGCGCGTGATGGCCACGCTGCGCGAACGCCACCGCCTCGGCGGCATTCCCGAGGCGCGCTGGCGCGAGATCCGCGACGCGTTCGCCGAGATCGCCATCAGCACGATCGACGCGTTCTGCCTCGCCCTCCTGCACGAATTCCCGTTGGAGGCCGGCGTGGATCCGGGGTTCGACCTCGCCGACGAAACCGAGACGCCGCGATTCACCGACGCCTCGCTCGACCGCGCGCTGCGGATCGGCCGCGGCATGTCGCTCGACGATCCGGACGTCGCGTTGCTGTTCACGGAGCTGGGCGAGCCGCGCATCCGCAAGGGGCTGGCGGCCCTGCTCGATCGGCGCCTGGTGGCCGGCGATGCGCTCAATGGTTTCCTGCGCGGCAAGGAGATGAGCGTCGACACGGCCTGCGCCCGCCTGCTCCACAGCTTGGCTGGTTCGATCGCTCCGATTGCCGCGGCCTTCAAGGCAAGCGCCCCGGTTGATCCTGCCTTTGCGTTGATCGTGCGCGACATCAATCGGCTGGCGTCGGGGCCGACGCCCGCGCAGCTGCGCGGCGCCCTCGATCGCCTGGCCAACCTCGTGCTGACGCAGAAGGGCGAGCCGCGCAAGCGCCCACTCCACGCGAAGGCGGATTTTCGCTCGGCGGCCGATTACGAGCGCCACAAGGCGATCATCCTGGGCCTCGGCCCGCACATCCAGTCGGCGCTCGGTGGCTTCAGGCACGACATCAACCTCGTGCTCGCGCGCGGCGTGCGCCGGCTGTTCGCCATCGCCCAGGAGGAATACCGCCGCACGCTCGACAAGCACGGCGTGCTCGACTTCCCGGATCTGCTCGAACGCACGCTCGATCTGCTCGGCCGGATGGAGGAGTTCTCGCGCAGCCGCTACCGCCTCGAGTCCAGATACGAGCACGTGCTGGTCGACGAGTTCCAGGACACCAGCCGGGCGCAGTGGCAGCTGGTGCGCGAGCTGGTGCGCGCGTGGGCGGCAGGCGAGGGGCTGTCGCACGGCCCCCTGCCGCCGTCGATCTTCATCGTCGGCGACCGCAAACAGTCGATCTACGGCTTCCGGGATGCCGAGGTCACGGTGCTCGACGCCGCGTCGCGGTTCATCGACGCCCTGCGGCCCGAGCTGCCCGCGCGCGCGGCCATCACGAGGAGCTATCGATCGGTCCACGAGCTGCTGGCGTTTGTGAACGACGTGTTCGCCGCGGTGGAGAAGGTCCCCGAGCGACCCGACGCCTTTCGTTACGGCGACGCCGATGCGTTTCCGGCGCTTGAGGGAGCGGCCCATGAAGCGGAGGCGATCGGGATCGTCACGGCCGAGAGCGACATCGCCCAGGCCGACGAGGTCGGCGGCGAGATCGCCCGGCTGCTGGCGGAGGGCGCGAACATTCGCGACCGGCTGACCGGGGTTCGACGGCCGGTGACTGCCGGCGACATTGCCGTGCTGTTCCGGACGCGCGAAAGCCACGCGTTGTTCGAGGCGGCCCTTGGAAAGCGCGGCGTGCCGTACTACGTCTACAAGGGCCTCGGCTTCTTCGACGCCGACGAGGTCAAGGACGTGCTTGCCCTGGTCGCGTACCTCGCCGATCCGGGTTCACGCCTGCGCGCCGCCGCCTTCCTTCGCTCGCGCATCGTCCGGCTGTCGGACGAAGCGCTCAAGCGGCTGGCGCCGGGGCTCGAAGAGGCGGTGCTGTCGGACGAGTTGCCGGAGGCCGCGGCATCCCTGGCGGCCGACGACCGCGAGCGGCTCATCCTGGCGCGAGGAAGCGCGCGCTCGTGGGTGAGGTTTGCCGATCAGCTTCCTCCGGCGGAGCTGGTCGATCGCGTGCTCGCCGAGTCCGCGTACGAACTCGAGATTGCCGGACCCGGCGCGGCCCAGGCCCGCGAGAACCTGAAGAAGGTCCGCGGTTTGATCCGGCGCATCCAGAACCGCGGCTATGCCACGCTGGGGCGTCTTTCGGATTACTTTGCCGAGCTGGTCGCCGGTGGCGACGAATCCAACGCGATCATCGACGCCGCGAACGCGGTCAATCTGATGACGGTGCACGCGGCCAAGGGACTCGAGTTCCCGATCGTCTTCGTGGTGAACATCGGGAAGGGCAGCGGCGGCAGCCGCGACGACATCCGCGTGGTGGCCGCGCCGTTTTCGGGCGACGACGAGGAGGACGGCGAAGCCTCGGTCTCGGTGAGCGATCACCTCAACGAGAGCGATCGCGATCTCGAGGCGCGCGAGCACGAAGAAACCAAGCGCCTGCTGTATGTGGCCCTGACGCGCGCGCGCGATCGCCTGTACCTTGGCGCGACGCTGACGGGGGGCCGGCTGATCCTGGCCAAGGGATCGCTCGGCCGGATCCTTCCGGCGTCGCTGGCGGCGTCAATTGTCGCTTCGAGCGCCGCCGGGCCGGCGGTCTGGCAGGGTGGATCGGCTGCGCACACGCTTCATCACGCGGGCCGGAAGGGTCGGGATGGGCTGCGATCCTTATAGGAGGGGGCGATTTGCATTGCTTCCCCCTTGACCATCCCATACAATTTTGAAGGTTGAAGGAGCCCATCTACGTGGCATTGACGTGTCCGAACTGCGGGAACACCCGCAATTTTCTCGTAAAAACGCTGCAAATGCACGTAGTGCATCTCGACGACGCGCGCGTGGAAGTGTCTGAAGAGAGCAAGCCGGGCGTGATCGAAGTGTTGTGCGATGAGTGCGAGACGGCGATGAACTTCGAGGAAGTCGAGGACACCATCCGCCGGGAAGTGCTCCTGACCCTCGGCGCCCGCTAAGGCCACCCCAGCGCGGCTGCCGCGCCGGGGACCCCGGCTACGCCTCGCCGTCTCCTGCTTCTGCTTCTTCGAAGAAGTCACATTCGGGACAGACCCACTCGCGTACGGGCTGCTTGATTTCCTGCATCGTGCCCGGCACGCGCGACACGACCTCGCGCGTGACGAGGCGCATGAACTCCCCGCACATCGGACATTCCCTGGCGGTACTCATGAGCGCATCCTAGCGCCACGGTTGTTTCTTGACAACCTGGCGAAGGGAACCCTACTGTACGCGCAAGGTGCCTCGTCCACGCCGGACCGCCCATTCGTTTCTCGCGCTCGAGACGCTCGTGCCGCACGAGCGCGCGTACCGCCGCTCGTTCACCGACGAGGTCGCGATCGACTTCCCGTCGTCGCGGGCGGCGACCGAGTTGTTCCGCCGCGATCACGTCGGGTCGGACGATCCCGGGCCGTCGACGCGCGCCGAGATCACGATCTCGGCCTGCCAGGCCGGCACCGGCGCGATGGTGCCGCTCGACGTGCGCGTCGCCCGCACCTGCCCCACGTGCGGCGGGCGCGGCGAAGTGTGGAGCGAACGGTGCGAGCCATGCGACGGCAACGGCCAGGAGCTGCACCAGCAGCGGCTGACGGTGGCGGTGCCGGCGGGCGTGGTGCACGGCGATCGTTTCAGCTTCAACGTCTCTCCGCCCCGGGGTCCGCGCACGCGCGTGGACGTGCGCGTCGCGGTCACGGCGTGAACCGGCACGTCGACTTCCTGTCGACGCTGTATCTCACCTGGGGCGCGATCTTCACGCTGGTGGCGCTGACCGGGTTTGCGCTCGCCGGCGGCGCGGCCGCCATCGCCACCACGAGCGGGCCGGTGCGCATGGCCTCCGAGATGGCGGCGCGCTTGACGGCGGTCACCATCGGCATGGTGGCCCTGATCGCCCTCGTCTGGGGCGCGGTTCACATGTGGGTCGGCCGCAGCCTTCGCCGGCACCGGCCCTCGGCCCGCCTGATGGCGCTCGGCCTCGCGGTCGGGAACATGGTGCTGTTGCCCTTCGGCACCGCTCTCGGCGTCTACGCGTGCTGGGTCTTACTGACAGACGAGGGCAGGCGGATCTTCGAGGGTTCCTGACAAGGTTGGCACCTGCACGGGCAGCGGAATTGGTGCCTAAAGGTGCGTACGGTGCCTAGGGGTGCCTAAGGGGTTGGTGCCTGGGGTGCCTAGTTCGCCCAGTTCGTTCGGGTGGCGAAAGGCTCAGAGGCCGAGGTCCTGAACCACTTCATCGACGCCCGCGACCTGCGGTTGATGACCGACGAAGAGTTCATCCACGGGGAGCACACCCGTAGGCACCCTCCCTTAGGCACCCGCAGGCACCGTACGCACCGAGGCACCCGCAACTAAGGGCCTTCCGGTGGCGGGTCATGGGTCGCGGCGCGCGTCCACGGGCCACACCTGAGAATGCGCCGTGTGGCCATGACGCTCCCTCGCATGATCCCGAACCGACGGATCACGGTTTCGCCGTAGACACTGCACGTGGGCGTGAAGCGGCATTCCACGCCCATGCGATCGTAGAGCGGCGAGATCGTGATCTGGTAGGCGTGCACCCCGGCGAGGGCGGCGCGGGTGCTCCACTGCGCGGCAGGGGCACGGCGGGAATCGATCGCGATCGCGGCGACGACCACCACGATCGCGATCGCGACCTTCCTTCGCACCGGGCTAGAACTTCTCCGTGAACTCGCTGATTCCCGGGATGATCAGGCGCTGCCCGTTGATCCCCTTCATGATGGCCATGATGTGCAGCGCAATCTGGGCGAGCGCGAGCAGCGGCGACAGCAGGGCGAAGAGACACCCGACCGGGCCGAGCGCGCTCGAGATGGCGCCGAGGATGAGCCAGAGAAACACCTCGGCCACCATCAGCACCAGGCCGTGCTTGGCGTGCCACTGCACTTCCTTGTCGTCCTTCTCCGTGAGCAGCGGCACGAGGGCCAGCAGCCAGAGGTACGACAGGAGGATCATCACATTGCGGTTGCTCGAGGGGGCACTACTGCCGGGCGTCGCATCGGCCATCTGAGGTCTCCTTCACTGGGGGAAGCCCGTGTTGCTGGCTGCGAGTCTATCCGGTTTCGACCGCATGGTAAGCTGAATTTCTCATGACAGCGGAAGCGGTCCTCGCATCTCTGAAGGGCGTCACCGACCCCGACCTGCAGAAGGACATCGTCTCGCTCGGGTTCGTCAAGAACGTCGCTGTCGAGGGCGGCCAGGTCTCGTTCACGATCGAGCTTGCCAGCCCGGCGCCGTCGAGGCGCGAGCTCCTGGCGGCCCAATCGCGCGCGGCGGTGGCCGCGATCCCGGGCGTGACCGGCGTCGAGATCGCCACCACGTTCAACGTGCGCTCGGTGTCGGCCCCCGAGCACGGCAAGCCGCCGCTGCCCGGTGTCAAAAATGTGATCGCGGTCGGCGCCGGCAAGGGCGGCGTCGGCAAGACGACCGTGGCGGTCAACCTCGCGGTCGCGTTGTCGAAGAGCGGCGCGCGCGTCGGCGTGCTCGACGGCGACATCTACGGCCCGAACGTGCCGATCATGCTCGGCCTGCAGGCGCAGCTCCAGATGGACGGCAAGGTGATCCGTCCGGCCGAGAAGTACGGCATCCAGATCGTGTCGATGGGCTTTCTCGCCCAGGATGAATCGCCGATGATCTGGCGCGGCCCGATGCTGCACAGCGCGATTCAGCAGTTCTGCCGCGATGTCGGCTGGAAGGACCTCGACTATCTCATCGTCGACATGCCGCCCGGCACCGGCGACGTGGCGCTGTCGCTCAGCCAGACGGTGCCGGCGGCCGGCGCGATCGTGGTCACGACGCCGCAGCAGGTGTCGCTGTCCGACAGCCTGCGCGCGGTCCGGATGTATCAGAAGCTCAACATCCCGCCGCTCGGCCTGGTCGAGAACATGGCGTTCTACGAGTGCACCAACTGCCATCACCAGGCCGACATCTTCGGCCACGGCGGCGGCGAGAAGCTGGCCGAGCAGCTCGGCATCCCGTTTCTCGGACGCTTGCCGATCTACCAGCCGATTCGAGTCGGGAGCGACTTGGGAATTCCGCTCGTGATCGCCGAGCCGGATTCGGTGGCGACGCGGGCGTTCATGGCCTTGGCGGAGGCGACGATGCTGCAACTGGTGATCGCGGCCCACAAGTCAGCGATTGCCCACAAGGGGAAGATCCCGCTGATTCAGGTCAAGTGAGGCACGAATGTCTACACGGAGAGCCGCGGAACTTTAGTTCCGCGAGCTCCCTACATCAGGCGTCGCATGGCCCATGCGCCGAGCAATGGACCAGGGACGAGCAAGAGCGATGCAACCTGCCAGCTCGTGGCGGCGGCGAGCCGCGGCAGTAACTCGATCGTCACCATTGTCAGCAGGAATCCGACAGAGGTCTGCAGCGTGAGCGCCGTGCCGACGTGGTCGGATGGCGCATACTCGCTGATCAACGCCGAGAACTGCGCCGAGTCGGCGACCACGGCGAACCCCCACACCATCACGAGCCCGAAGAGCAGGATCGGCGCTCCGCCATAGACGGCCACCGTGAGGGCGGCGCAGGCGGCGCTGGCAAGCATGGCCCACATGGCGACGCGGGCCTTGCCGACGCGGTCGGCGAGGTACCCGGCCATCGCGCACCCGGCCGCGCCGCTGCCGATCGCCAGGAAGGCCGCCACCGATCCGGCGGCGCCGGCGTTGGCCAGGCCGCTGGCGGAGAAGCTGGCGGCGGCAAACACCGCGACCCACGTCCACATCGCGTAGAGCTCCCACATGTGGCCCAGGTA